>DAIOFF010000001.1:0-39062 GCA_036745855.1 Scrofimicrobium sp.
AAAACAGCCACTAGTGCGGACCTGATTCACCGCCTGCCTCTATGACCGGAAGGACAGCAGTTCCAAGTGCCGTAAAAGCAACCGCAGAGCGTTGCATGCAAACGATCCAGCTAACACTATTGCCGCAAGCGGCGAGTTTTGTACAAGGTCAACACAAGAATGCCACTCTCGCCTGTCTAGTTAAAACCAAGTGGCAAGGCCAGATAGTGATCTGGACTCGGCGGCTATATATCGCTCCCCTGACTTTAGGTCTCCTTTATGAATGTGGATACAGGTGGGCACCTCCTGCAAAAGTGCATTTCGTCCTATCCCCTCACCCCCATGCCTGTGAGCGTAATCACACACCTGCCACATGTCGGATGGGTATGGAATCTGCCGCCAAGCCCCCTATACTTCAGAACTTGAAACAACTATTCAAAAAGTTGAACTATCGAATGGGAGTGACTGAGGAATGCACGTGCCGCCAACTGAGGTGATAGAGGTTACGACCTCGACTAACACCTTACTCGCACGTCGATTCCTTGCTGGCGAAGCTGGCCCCTACACTTCAATAAGAGCAAGATTTCAAACAGAAGGACGCGGTCGTTTTGGCCGGTCGTGGACAGCAAAACCTGACTCTGCCCTTCTCTACTCCGCAATCATCACAACTCCAAGTGCCCCCACCCGCATCCCACTTGCAGCAGGCGTTGCAGTAATCAAAGTACTTGATCACCCCCAGTTGGCCCTCAAGTGGCCCAATGATGTGCTGCTTGAGGATCAAAAGCTTGCCGGGATACTGACCCAGCACCTCGGCGAAAAAAACGGACTCCACTACCTGGTCCTAGGAATAGGTATCAACCTAACTGACGCCCCTGAGGGCAAAGCCAAACTAGATCGCGACCCTGATCAACTGGCAAACTCAATCAGCAAACTCCTTCCTCAAATAGACAACCTATTTGAGGAATACCCCCACTATTTCCGTCAAGGAACCGTAACCGCAAGAACCCCAAGTGGTGAAACGATCTCTGGTTACGCGATGGGCGTCGACGAACTCGGCTCCCTCCAAATCCGATCCAGTAAAGGAATCACCAGCGTCAGCGCTGCAGAAGTCACATTTGAGGAGAAGAATTGAGCTCACTAGGTACCGTTTTGGTCGCAAACCGCGGCGAAATTGCTCTACGCATCATTCGGGGAGCCCATGATCGCGCAATGCAAGCCGTTGCTGTTTACGCAGATGGCGACAGGGACGCCAGTTTTGTCTCTGCCGCTGATCAGGCCTACTCCCTAAGCGGAACAACTGCCAGTGAAACATATCTTGATGCCGAGAAAATCCTCACTATTGCGGCGCGCTGCGGGGCAAATGCAATTCACCCTGGATACGGTTTCCTAGCCGAAGACGCTACTTTCGCGCAAGCCGTCGAAGATGCTGGACTCACATGGATTGGACCTGGGGCCAGCTCAATTGCGGCATTGGGAGACAAAGTCCAAGCCAGAAACGTCGCAGAACGCGTTGGCGTCAGCCCAGTTCCAGGAACCAATGAGCCCCTAGCCAGCCGCGCTGCAGCCCAAGATTTCATAAACCAATACGACTACCCCGTCGTGCTCAAACGCGCAGACGGAGGCGGTGGCCGGGGAATCTCAGTCATAAAGACCGAAACCGACCTCGACAACTTCTTCTCAGGACGGGATGAATCCACACTAGGCGGATTCTTCATCGAGAAATTTATCGAACGCGGCCGCCACGTAGAGACACAGTGCGGACGCGACCGCCACGGAAACTTCGTCGTCTACTCCACGCGCGACTGCACCGTACAACGCCGCCACCAAAAACTGATCGAAGAGGCACCTGCCCCATTCTTGACGCCAGAAACCGAAACGGCACTCTTTGACGCCTCGAAAAAACTATTCGACGGCGTTGACTACGTGGGACTTGGAACCTGCGAGTTCATGCTTGACCAAGATGGCTCCGTCTACTTCCTTGAAGTAAACCCACGCCTTCAGGTAGAACATACCGTTACAGAAGAGGTATCAGGCGTTGACCTGGTTGGACAACAGTTCATGATTGCCGAAGGCAAAGAACTCACCCGACCGGCGCCCACGCGCGGGCACAGCTTCGAACTTCGAATCACCTCTGAGGACCCCACCAGCGGCTTCTCCCCCTCCCTCGGATCGTTATCTGAGGTCAAGTGGCCAACAGGACCCGGGGTCCGCATCGACACAGGCGTCGTAGCAGGTGACGAAATCGCCCCCGACTTTGACTCAATGATCGCAAAACTCATCATCACCGGGGAAAATCGGGACCACGCTCTGCGACGCGCAAGACGGGCACTGGCCGAAACCTCAATCCAAGGAGTGGGCACGCCAATCCCCCTCTACCAAGCAATCCTTGACACCGCAGAGTTTGAAAATCTTTCCATTTGGACCAGGTGGTTAGAAGAACAGTTCCTGGACACATTCTTGGATGGGAAGAAGACTTCACCAAGCGAACCCGCGGCGCCAAGCAAAGCGAGCGAACTAACTCATTTCGCAATCGAGATCGACGGACGCCGCCATGACCTGGCGCTTCCAGCAAACCTATTCAAAGGGGTCGGCGCAGACATGCCCCGGCCACCCCAACCTTTGCGCTCCGCAAAAGCAGCCAAAGGAACCGAAGCCGCCAAAGGGGATCCGAACCTTGTTTCTTCCCCACTACAAGCAATCGTCGTGCGTATTTGTGTCACCCCAGGCGAAGAAGTCACAGAAGACCAACTAGTAGCAGTACTTGAATCCATGAAGATGGAGAAATATGTTCACGCGCCACGTGCCGGAACTATCGAAGACATTCTTGTTGCCACCGGCGACAATGTCTCGCCAAATCAGCCGTTAGTGAAGTTAGCCAAGGAGGAACAATGACCCTCACACTGCCACCAAGAAGCGCCGCTGGGCACGGCGAAGACCAAGGACGGAACAGGCACTTGAACATCCAGCAACAACTCACTGAAGAAGCCGAAAAGAAAGCCGCAGCGCGCCAGCATCCAAATGGAAAGCTGACGGCGCGTGAGCGCATAACGGAGCTGCTCGATCCAATGAGCTTCCAGGAAGTCGGCCAGTTCGCTGGCGGAAACCCGGCGAAGGGATTCACCGGGGCCGCCGTGATCACGGGGCATGGCACGATTGCTGGGCGGCGCGTTGCCGTTTATGCCCAAGACTTCGCTGTCCGCGGCGGCACGCTGGGACGGGTTGAAGGCGACAAGATCTTGCACATCATGGACATTGCAATGGATATGAAGGTCCCGATCATTGCGCTTCTTGATTCAGGTGGTGCACGAATCCAAGAGGGTGTGGTTGCGCTTACGCAGTACGGCCGAATCTTCCGCAAAACTTGTGCAGCTTCTGGGGTTATCCCTCAGATTTCGCTCATTCTGGGTCCTTGCGCGGGGGGCGCTGTCTACTGCCCCGCGCTAACTGACTTCATCATTATGACGAAGGAAAACTCCCACATGTTCGTCACAGGCCCAGACGTGGTCCGGGCAGTGACTGGTGAGAACGTTTCGTTTGAAGAACTTGGTGGTGCAGAACTGCACAACTTCCAGTCGGGCGTTGCGCATTACTTGGCGGATTCAGAATCAGATGCCCTCGATTACACCCGCGCATTACTGTCGTACTTGCCATCGAATTGTGACGAGGCCCCACCGACCTATGGGTACGAAGAAACCGCCCAAGAACTTGCAAACTCAGCGGCGTTAGATTCTATTGTTCCGGCGTCTTCACGTAGGCCCTACGACATGAATGACGTCATCGAAAACATCGTTGACCACGGTGAGTTTGTCGAGGTCCATGCTGGTTTTGCCAAGAACATCGTTGTTGGTTTTGCCTGCATGGGAGGCAAACCGGTCGGAATCGTTGCCAACCAGCCTCTTCATGAGGCCGGGACGCTTGACGTTGACGCCTCGGAAAAAGCAGCCCGCTTTGTTCGCTTCTTAGACGCGTTCGGTTTGCCGATCGTCACCCTGGTTGACGTCCCTGGATATAGGCCCGGAACAGAACAGGAACAAGCAGGAATCATTCGGCGCGGTGCCAAAATGATCTTCGCCTACGCGAATGCCCGCGTGCCAATGGTCACTGTTGTCCTGCGCAAAGCATACGGCGGCGCATACATCGTGATGGGCTCCAAATCTATTGGTGCGGATTTCAACTTTGCGTGGCCAGACTCTGAAATCGCAGTCATGGGGGCAGATGGCGCGGTGTCGATCATGTATCGGCGCGAACTTGCTGCCGCCAAAGAACAAGGTCAAGACGTTGATGCAGTCCGCGCCGAGCTTGTCGCTAAATACACGGAAGAGACGGTGAACCCGAATCTTTCTGTCGAAGAAGGTGAGTTCGATGCCATCATCACCCCAGAGCAAACCAGAAGTTCAATCGTGAACGCACTGTCACTGCTCTCCACCAAAGACATCAGTCATGTTGGCGACAAGCGCCATGACAACGGTCCACTCTGAGCCATAAGCATCAGACAAAAGTAAGACGAAAGAAACATATGCCTACCAATTTTCGACCCTTTTCTCAGACGCTCGCCTCAAAAGGAGGCCCAGCATATGCTCTTGCATTCGCTGGTCAAGCAACCTCATGGAAAGACCATTTAGACGAACTAACCGATGAAACCCAGATTGCGAATGCGCTTTCGCAGCTTGTTGAGGCTTCAAACGTGGTTTTGGCACCTGCACACCGCGAACTGACATTAGTTGGAAACGGTGCTTTTTCCCTAGACGGACCCGATTCTGGTTTGTCCACAGATTCGATGCCGGGGATTTTGGCCACCCAATATGGGGCATTACTGGATTTGGCAGATCACGGGGTGGATTTGCGGCAAAATCCTCCGGTAGCGGTTCTTGGTCATTCGCAGGGTTTGCTTGGTGTTCAACTGTTCGAAGCGTGGATGAATGACGACTTTGACCGTATGGCTGAGGTTTTTGCTGTTGCACGTTTGATCGGTGCTGCGGCAACTCTGGCTGGCCGCGCTGACGAAACGTTGCCTGTGGGGGACGCGACACCTATGTTGTCGGTTCGTGGCGTGACCCGCTCTGAACTGGATTCTTTGTTGGAAAAGGTGGGTGACAATACTGCCACGATCTCACTTGTAAATGGACCGGATCGTTTTGTTCTCTCTGGTAAACCGTCGGATTTGCTGAAGGTCATTGCGAAGGGTGAAGCCCTGTCTGCCGATGACAAGCAAGCGATTGCTTCGAAGGTTCGCGGTGGTGAGCCGTTTGCTCCTATTTTCGATTTCTTGCAGGTGACTACGCCATTTCATTGTCCACTTGAAGCAGGCGCACTAGCGCAGGTGATTGAGTGGGCGAAGCTATGCAAAATGGATATGGAGTTTGTGCAACAGCTGGCTAAGTCCATTTTGATTGATCCAGTTGATTGGCCAACTGAGCTGAAGAGCGCGATTGGCGCTGGGGCGAAGTGGATTATTGATCTGGGGCCGGGGAACACTCTTGGGCGGATCATTGAAGCTAATCTTCTTGGCTTGGGCCACGGCGTTATTCCGGCGGGTTCGGCTGCTGATCGCGATGACTTTTTGCGCGGCGGTTTTGAACCTAAGGAAGCGCAGGATTGGTCTTCTCTAAAGCCAGGCTTACTCAGTTTGCCTGATGGGAAAGTGGCGGTGAGCACCAAGTTCTCACGCCTTACGGGCCGCTCCCCTGTGATGCTTGCTGGCATGACTCCAACCACCGTTGATCCTGAAATTGTGGCGGCTGCGGCGAATGCGGGGCACTGGGCAGAGTTGGCCGGTGGCGGACAGGTTACTGAAGAGGTCTTCGCTGAGAACTTGGCGGGGCTTCGACGGGGTCTAAAACCAGGTGAGGCTGCGCAGTTCAACGCCATGTTCTTGGACCGCTACTTGTGGAACTTGCAGTTTGGGACGCAGTCTGTAGTTCTGAAGGCGCGCGCTGCTGGCGCGCCTATTGATGGTGTTGTTGTTTCTGCAGGAATCCCTGAGGTTGATGAAGCTGTTTCCCTTATAAAGCAGTTTGCCGAGGCCGGGATTCCTTATGTGGCTTTCAAACCTGGGACGACAGCTCAGATTCGTCAGGTCCTTGCGATTGCGGATGCTGCCCCAGAGTTTCCTTTGATCATCCAGGTAGAAGACGGTCACGCGGGTGGGCACCATTCCTGGGAGGACCTGGGCTCACTATTGCTTGCCACGTATGGGGAGATTCGTGGCCGCGACAACGTTGTGCTCTGTGTTGGTGGCGGAATCGGTACACCTGAACGCGCGGCTGACTACTTGTCTGGTGATTGGAGCGCAGCGTACGACATGCCTCCGATGCCGGTCGATGGAGTTTTGATCGGTACCGCTGCCATGACTGCTAAAGAGGCACGCACAACTGATGAGGTCAAACAGCTACTGCTTGATACTGTCGGCGTTCCAGCTGATGATTTCAACTCTGGATGGGTTGGTTCACAGCAAACGCGTGGCGGCGTAACTTCTGGCTTGTCCCACTTGCGCGCTGACATTCATGAGATAGATAATGCGGCTGCCAAGTGCGCCCGCCTTATTGCAGAGGTGAGCGGAGATGATGAGGCGGTAAATGCGCGTCGCGATGAGATTATTGCTTCGCTAGCCACAACCGCCAAGCCTTACTTTGGTGACGTCGATCAAATGACATACTCGAGGTGGGCTAGGCGTTTTGCTGAGCTCTCATTCCCCTGGGTTGATGACACGTGGATTGATCGTTTCCTCGATCTATTGCGCCGCGTTGAAGCGCGTTTGAATCCTGCGGAACATGGAGAGATTGAAACGCTTTTCCCGGATCTGGAATCAGTGCGCGATGCCGAAGCAGCCCTCATTGCTTTAGAAGGTGCGTACCCGTCCGCGCTCGTAACAGACGTTGCCCCAACGGATGCCGCTTGGTTTGTTGATCTTTGTGGCAAACATCCAAAACCTATGCCATTCGTTCCAGTTCTGGACGGCGATATCTTGCGCAGGTGGGGCCAGGACAACTTGTGGCAGTCACAGGACCCACGCTATAGCGCTGATTCTGTCCGAATCATTCCTGGCCCAGTTTCAGTTATTGGAATCGACCGGATCAATGAACCTATTGGTGAACTGCTTGGCAGGTATGAGGCAGAAGCGGCTGATCGTCTGAGCTTGGCCGGAGTCCAGCAGGTGCCCGCGCGCTCCAGACTTGCTGACGCCAAAGACGCTATCGCCCTTTTGCGCGCGGCCCCACATATTATGTGGAGTGGGAACCTCATCGAAAATCCTGCCCACGTTCTTCCGTCCCAATCTCTGACTTTCACTGAGCAACCGGAAAATCCTGGTGTCTTCGATGTCGCCATCGATTTTGACACGTATTGGGATGGAACCCCTGGCGGGGATAAAAACCACGCAGTTCGCGGACTCACTATCCCGCTGCGTATTACGGCTGAAACTATTTCTGGTGGCGCACCCGTCGTTGACCGAGACACGCTTCCGCCAAACATGTTTGCTCTGCTTGCTGCAACCGCAGGAGTTGGTGGAAAGACTATTACTGGGGACACCATTGATGCTCTTCCAGTCATGACTCCAGATAGCGAAGCAGAGTTTGGCGTGGCCAGCTGGGAGTTCACGGTGGATCGTGAGCTTGCAGCGCATCACCGTGCAGTCACCGCAGAAGCTTTGCCTGCCGAATACCAGCCAGATTCGTGGGTCCCCGACGCAATACTTGGCCTGTGCTGGCCTGCAATATATGCAGCCCTGGGTTCCGCACTGAATGATGGATACCCCGTGATCGAAGGTCTGCTTTCCGCAGTCCACCTAGACCACACGGCCAGCCTTGATGTTGACCTTGATCTATTGATCGCAGATGGCCCCATTAAGCTCACGGTTAAGGCACATACTGCAGAGGTCCTTGAGTCCTCCTCTGGCCGCGTCGTTGTCGTCAAAGAACGGCTTTTCAACGGTAAACAAGAAATCGGTGCATTCTCTGAACGTTTCGCAATCCGCGGCCGCATTGGCTCTGACACGCCGCCACCATCTGTTGCTAACGCTGGTGGCCGGGCCGAAAGCGCAATCGACACGCCGCGTTCGGTACTTCGGCGCGTGACGGTCACTGCCCCAGCCGATATGACGCCTTTTGCGAATGTGTCGGGCGATTTCAATCCAATCCACACCAGTAGCCGCGCAGCGATCGTTGCCGGATTGAAAGCACCACTAGTTCATGGCATGTGGCTTTCAGCTGTTGCCCAAAACCTTATTCAAGCCGACGGGCCAGACGGTGAAGGCTGGCGGATTACTGGCTGGACCTACAACATGTATGGCCTGGTCAACCTTCACGACAAGGTCGATCTCACGGTTGAACGCATTGGCCGCCTAAATGGCGGTGGGCAGGTCCTTGAAGTCACCTGCAAGATAGATGGCCAGGTTGTCTCAAGAGGCACGGCTGTAACGCAAGCGCCTCGAACAGCATATGTATACCCAGGGCAAGGTATTCAACGTCAGGGAATGGGACTTGATGCGATCGCATCATCTGCCGCAGTCCGTGATGTTTGGGAACGCGCAGATGCCACAACCCGCCGGGACCTAGGGTTCTCGATTATGACAGTCGTTCGCGACAACCCTGTGGAGTTCACTTCGGGCGGGCAAACTTGGCGGCACCCTGATGGCATTTTGAACCTCACTCAGTTCACCCAAGTGGCATTGGCCGTCGTCGCATTTGCACAAACTGCACAACTGCGCGAAACCGGAGCATTGGTAGAGGGAGCATACTTCGCGGGCCATTCCCTTGGCGAATACACGGCTCTTTCCTCTTACGGTGAGGTCTTCCCCCTCGAAGTGGTACTGGCAATCGTTTTCCACCGCGGCACAACCATGCATCATTTGGTCCCCCGCGATGAGCACGGCCGTTCAAACTACCGAATGGGAGCCCTGCGGCCAAATCAGTTCGGTGTTACTGACGCAGACGTAGTTGCCTACGTTGAAGGGGTTAGCGAGGCCTCAGGTGAGTTCCTCCAAATAGTCAACTTCAACCTTGCAGACCAACAGTATGCTGTGGCTGGCACAATAGCTGGGCTGAAAGCCCTGCAGGCCGACGCCAACAGGCGCGCCGACGAACATGGTGGCAAACGAGCCTTCATGTACGTTCCTGGCATTGACGTGCCGTTCCACTCGAAAGTGTTGCGCGGCGGCGTTGCAGAGTTCCGCGAGAAACTAATGTCTTTGGTCCCCAAGCACATTGACACAGGCCGCCTTGTCGGAAAATACATCCCCAACTTGGTTGCCCGCCCCTTCGAGCTAACGCGCGAGTTCGGCCAAGCTATGGTTGACGAGGTCCCAAGTGAGCTTGTGGCACACCTTTTGGAAGGCGATAATTGGGAACGCGCCCTTGAAGATCCCGATGAACTAACACGGAAACTTCTGGTAGAACTTCTATGCTGGCAGTTCGCTTCCCCAGTCAGGTGGATTGAAACTCAAGACCTTCTGTTCCGTCCCATGTCTGAGGGAGGCTTGGGTGTACAACGCTGCGTAGAAATTGGTCTTGCGTCTGCACCGACGCTTGCGGGTCTTGCAGACAAGACCCTGAAACTTCCCCATTTTGCTGGGTCGCGCAGTTCTGCCTACAACCTAGAACGCGACGAAAAGGTTGTCACCTGCACTGATGTGCGAGTTTTGTTTGAAGATGAACCTGAGGAGGATGCCGCATCTTCGGCTCCTTCTCCGTCAGCTTCCACACCTGCAGTGCCAGTCCCTGCGCCCCAGGAAACTGCTCCAGCGGCACCGGCCCCAGCCGCCCCTGCTGGCGGAGCGCGCCCAGATGACATTCCCTTCAAGGCCTCGGACGCAATCAAAGCCCTCATGGCCTACACAAACAAGATGCGTGTTGACCAGATTGCGGACGGTGACACCACCGACACACTCACAAGCGGTGTTTCTGCCAGGCGCAACCAACTGCTCATGGATCTGTCCGCAGAACTGGGCCTTGCTTCTATCGACGGAGCAGCTGACGCCACGGTCGTGGAACTGGCCGCATCGGTGGACAAACTGGCGCACAACTACAGGCCATTTGGACCCGTACTGAAAGAAGCAATGAGAGATCGCTTCCGAAAAGTACTCGGCGCTGCTGGCGTGAAGCCATCAAGGATCTCTGAACGCGTCACAGGAACATGGCTTCTTGGGGATGGATGGGCAAACGCTGTCACGGCAGAAGTCTTACTTGGGACACGCGAAGGCGACTCGGTTCGCGGAGGCCAACTAGCATCTTTGCCGCTACCGTCCTCCCCTGCTGAGGCCGATGCAGCCATCGACCAGGCCGTAACAGAAGTCGCTGCTGCCCGCGGAATCTCAGTCGGTATGCCGCAGTCAGGCGGCAGTGGTGGAGCCACTGTTGATTCAGCGGCTCTTGATGAGTTTGCTTCTTCAATTGTTGGGCCAAATGGGATCCTTGCGGATCATGCCCATGGATTGCTGGAGGCTCTGGGCCTTGAAAGTCGTTCGCTTTTGCCCCTTGGCCGCCAGGAAGCAGATGAGGACGCAGTGCGCGTTTCGAAGATTGTCGAGGCGGTCTCGGCAGAACTTGGAACGGGCTGGCTTGACCAAGTAACTCCCACTTTCTCCCCAGAAAAGGCCGTTCTTTTGGATGACCGCTGGGCAAGTGCGCGTGAGGACTTGGCTCGCATTTGGCTCTTGGCAGGAAACAAGACACAAGCGAACTTCAAAGCAGCCGGGGACGCCGTCGCCAACATGGCCGCCTATTGGCAAAGAAAAGCGGACAATGCCGGGCGCGCCGACCTCGCAAAAACCTACGCTGCCATAGAAGAAGAAGCCCGACTGAGCGCTGATGAAGCTCTGCCCTACAAGAATGAAGTCGCTCTAATCACTGGCGTGACCCCAACCTCAATCGCAGGCGCAGTTGCAGCCAGACTTTTGGCTGGTGGTGCCACAGTTATTGCAACTTCATCCAAAGTTGATGCAGGACGTTTGGGATTTGCGAAGCGCCTCTACCGGGAAAATGCTGCACCCGGCGCAGCGCTTTGGCTAGTTCCCGCAAACCTATCTAGCTACCGCGACGTCGACTCACTGATCGACTGGGTTTGTGGCGAACAAACAAAGGTTGTTGGAGCCGACACTCAGGTTGTGAAACCGGCCTTAACCCCAACGCTTTTCCTGCCTTTTGCTGCCCCGCGCGTTTCGGGGTCCATGGCCGATTCTGGTGAACAGTTCGAAGCGCAAACTAGGCTATTGCTCTGGTCAGTTGAACGCAGCATTGCGAAACTTGCAGAGGCCGCCAAAGGCAAGTCTGGCGCGCGCGTCCACGTAATCCTTCCTGGCTCTCCAAACCGCGGGATCTTCGGAGGCGACGGTGCATACGGTGAAACGAAAGCCTCATTCGACGCGATTGCCAATCGCTGGAACGCTGAACCCGTATGGGCTGATGGCATCACAATCGCACATCCTCGAATTGGTTGGGTGCGCGGCACGGGACTGATGGGCGGAAATGATCCCCTCGTCGAAGCCGCAGAAAAAGCGGGAATCTCCACCTACTCAACTGAAGAAATCGCTGAAGAACTAGTCGCTCTCTGCTCCCCAGAGACTCGCGAAGCCGCCGAACACGGGCCAGTCTCGGCTGACCTGACAGGTGGATTGGACGGCACCATTGACCTTGGGGCACTAAAGGCCGAAGCAATGGCGAACGCCGTGGTGCCCCTCGAAAATGATCAAGACGATTCCGTTTACATTCGGGCCCTTCCAACCCCGCCCAGCCCACTACTTCCTGCCTTCGACAAGGCCCTTTGGGATTCCGGCACGGCGTCCCCCGAAGACATGGTCGTCGTAGTTGGTATCGGCGAAGTCGGCACTTGGGGAAGCGGTAGAACTCGCCACCAGGCAGAAATCGGCATCAACCCCGAAGGCGGCGTCGAACTCAGACCTGCAGCCGTACTAGAAATGGCCTGGATGATGGGCCTTCTGCGTTGGCAAGACTCCCCCGTCGCAGGCTGGTATGACACCGACGACCAACTGGTACACGAAGAAGACATCTATGACCGCTACTCAGATGAGGTCATCGCCCGCTCAGGCGTGCGTCACTTCATCGATGGTGACGCTTCAATAGACGGAGACGGCCTAGACACGGGAACTCTGGAAGAAACCTCCATTTTCTTAGACACCGACGTGACATTCACAGTCCCAGACAAAGAGACCGCCGAAACCTTTGTCATCCAAGAACCCAAGCTAACGCGGATCGCCCCTCTTCCTGATGGCGAATGGGAAGTCACCCGGCTAGCTGGCGCTGAAGCGCGCCTGCCAAGGAGGGCGCTCATGTCCCGCCGGGTCGGCGGGCAACTGCCAACCGGCTTTGACCCCTCCCACTGGGGTATCACACCATCCATGCTCGAAAACATGGACCGCATGGCCGCATGGAACCTGGTGACAGCAGTCGACGCGTTCCTAGCTTCCGGGTTCTCCCCTGCCGAACTGCTCCAAGTAGTACACCCCGCAGAAGTAGCAATGACCCAAGGCACCGGCTTTGGCGGCATGACCTCAATGCGCAAACTCTTTGTGGACCGCTTCCTCGGCGAGGAATACCCGCAGGACATCCTCCAAGAAACCTTGCCCAATGTTGTGGCCGCTCACGTCATGCAGTCCTACATTGGCGGCTACGGGTCCATGATTCACCCCGTGGGTGCTTGCGCAACGGCCGCCGTTTCGGTCGAAGAGGGCATCGACAAGATCGCTTGCGGCAAGGCTTCGTTTGTTGTTGCTGGGGCCATTGACGACATGGCAGTTGAATCAGTAGTCGGTTTTGGCTCCATGAATGCCACCGCCAACACTGACGAAATGCTTGGCAAGGGCATCGAAGAGAAGTTCTTCTCCCGCGCTAATGACCGCCGCCGCGGAGGATTCGTCGAGGCCCAAGGAGGTGGCACTGTTCTTTTGGCCCGCGGAGATGTGGCAGCCGAGATGGGCTTGCCTGTCCTTGGCGTGATCGCGTTTGCGCAAAGCTTCGCAGATGGAATCCACACATCGATTCCGGCACCTGGCATGGGAGCACTGGCGGCAGCGCGTGGCGGCGAAAAGTCTCGCTTTGCCATGGACTTGGCGGCACTGGGCGTGACGGCTGACGATATTGCAGTAGTTTCCAAACACGACACCTCAACAAACGCCAATGATCCTAATGAGTCTGAGCTGCACACGCGCCTTGCCAAAGCAATCGGACGCACAGATGGAAACCCGATGTTCGTGATTTCACAGAAGAGCCTTACGGGGCACGCAAAGGGCGGTGCTTGTGTCTTCCAGATTTCGGGGCTCACACAGCTCTTCCAAGACGGCGTCGTTCCGGCGAATGCGGCTCTTGACTGCGTTGATGGGGCACTGAGTGAGAACCCATGGCTAGTATGGCTTCGAAATCCCCTTGACCTTGGCGGCATTGGCCCAATCAAGGCTGGACTTGCCACATCCCTGGGCTTTGGCCACGTGTCTTCCCTTGTGGCGCTCACACACCCAGGTGCTTTTGAGGCAGCGATTGAGCGCTCTTTGGGCGCTGAAGCTAGAAGCGAGTGGAGGAAACGTGCCGAAGAGCGTTTGCGTGAGGGCGCCCGCCGCCTGGAAGCAGGAATGCTTGGACGCGCCGGGCTTTACGAGGCCACAGATAACCGACGGTTTGCATCCGGCCTTGATGTCCATGAGGCAGAAGCCGCAATGCTGCTTGATCCAAACGCAAGAGTTGGTTTATCCGGAGTTTACGAAGGTTAGGAGAAAAAGATGACCGTCCTTGGAGTAGGCACAGATGTGGTTGATATTCCCTCATTTGCCGAGCAGCTGGCCTTGCCTGGCTCAAAACTTCGTGAAGTCTTCACGGCCAGAGAGCGCCGAAGAGCGAAACAGCGTGCAAGCGAACTTGAAGGCGAAGAGGCTGCCGCACCGAGGCATCTTGCTGCCGTGTGGGCCATGAAAGAAGCTTTCGTGAAAGCGTGGTCTGGAGCCATGGCCGGTGGGGCTCCTCCACTTGGCCGCGATGAGGTCAGTTGGCCTGAGATTGAGGTCCGCCATGATGCTTGGGGCAGACCGACCATTTCGTTGCGGGGCCGCATCCGCGAGTGGGTTCAGCGCACCCTTGGGGTCGAAGCCACTGAAGACTTGAGTCTTCACGCTTCTGCCAGCCATGACGGTGATATTGCCTGCGCCCTTGTAGTGCTAGAAAAGTAATCCCCTATGTGGTGCCTTGGCTGATATATCACCCAACTTATCGGCTAAGGCACCACCCCTTACCTGTTTACCAGGGGCTTCCCGAGGTCTTCCCCCGCTTCCCGCCCCTAATCCTTGCGCCAGCCAAAAATAGAAGTTCACCTCACAGCAACAAATGTGTTTGTCTGATGGACAGAAAATAGGGACTTCTCAGCAACCAGTAATGGAAGTTTCTCCTGCACCTAAAAGTATGTTTGCTCAGAAGCTTTCGTGTATGCGTGGATTTCTGATTCCTGGCCGCTTACAGTTTTTGAGACCCATTGTGGGTCTGCAAGCAAAGCACGCCCAATAGCGAGCAAATCAAATTGCCCGCTGTCAAAGAAACCTTGAAGGTCCGCGGTCTTTACATCTTCAGAAGGCTCGTCTGCCAGAAAGGCAGTGTCGACCCCAACATGGCCAACCATGATTGTTGGCTTACCAGTAATTTTCTTCGTCCAACCCGCAAGCGTCAGGTCTGATCCGGCAAATGCTGGTTGCCAGAATCTGCGTGTGGATGGGTGAAAAATGTCTACCCCGGCTTTAACTAGGGGAAGCAGGATTCGCTCATATTCGTCTGGAGTTTCTGCGATTTTTTCGTCCCATCGCCCTGCTTTCCATTGGGATAGGCGCAAGCAGATTGGGTAGTCTTTGCCAACCGCGTCTCTGACGGATTCCACGACTTCACAGGCGAATCGCACCCTGGCCTCTATTGAGCCACCGTAAGAATCATTGCGCCGGTTCGTGAACTGCCACAGGAACTGGTCAATCAAGTATCCGTGGGCACCGTGAACTTCAACGCCATCAAAGCCTGCTTGTTTTGCCAAGGCGGCGGATCGACCAAATGCCGCTACGACCTCTTGAATCTCAGCGACAGTCGGTTCGTCAGTGATCTTCTTGCCAGATAGAGATAACCCTGATGGTGTAAAGACGGGCGCTTCAGGGAAAGGCGCGTCCCCTGCGCGGCGAACTACGCCTAAATGCCATAGTTGGGGGAAAATCTTTGCCCCTTTCGCATGGACGGCGTCGTTGATTGATTTCCAGGATTCGGCGGCTTCGATCGAGTCCAAACGTGGCACGGAAGCAGATGCCCCGGCGCCCCGGTGGTCAATGTAAACCCCCTCAGTGATAATGAGTCCTAAGTCCCCGGCGCGGCGTTCATAGTATTCGCGGACTTCATCGGTTGGAATGCCGTCTGGGCACCTGCCTCTTGTCATTGGGGCCATTGCGTATCGGTTTTGATACTGCAAGCCGCCTATTTCGCAGGGTTTGTCCAGTGTGTCCCAAATTGTCTCCATGCTGCGATGTTACCGCCAGGGCTCATTGAAGCCAGCGGCCTTCCAAGGAACGGTCGGCCGCTTACGTCTTCAAGTGTGGTCAGGCTGCCGAGGCTTCTTCGACTTCATCAGGCCGGTCAAACTGCACGTTTTCGTCTTCTTCGTTTGATAGTACTTCTCCGGTTTCGGTGTTAACGACGTGTCCTTCTTCAGTGACAATGGCAGATGTTTGTACTAATCCAGTTTCAGGGTCCGGAATTTGGCTGTCTGGTACAAGCTTGTGGAATGTTGTTGCGCCTCTTACAAGGTCGTGTCCCACAGTTATTGCGTGCACTGCTATTTCGGTCCGGACTTCTCCATCTTTGCTGAGCCAGCCTGCGGACCGGGGGTTCCCGACAACCACCACCGGTTCGCCTACGCGAAGAGATCTGTGCAGGTTGGCTGCAAGAACGCCCCATGCTTTGACGGTGTACCACCGTGGTTCTAGTTCTTCCCACGTTCCGTCGTCTTTACGTCTGGACCGTGGCACGGCCATCCTGAACCGCGCGAATGCGATGCCGGATTCTGCGCCTTCCATGTAGGTGACTGCGCTTCCGGCTCGTCCTTGCAGTGTTAGTGTTGTTAGTTCCATTTTTATCCCTCTCCTTAACCAACAAAACCAGTTTTACTTGTCAAGGAAAAGACGTCGAATGGACTATATAAAATCTGTGGATAACGGCCTTTTAATTGTCTGTGGATAAAGCGATTCCGCGTGCCTCAACTTTCGCAGCAATTTCCTTATAAAAGCCTGACTTAGGGTTTAGCTCTGCTGGGAAAAGGGCTTCGCGATAGTACACCAGCTCTTGGATCGATTCGAGGATGTCGGCCAACGCCCTGTGCCCACCATGTTTCTCAGGCGCACAAGCGTAAACACGCGGGTACCAACGTTTAGCCAGCTCTTTTATGGTTGACACGTCAATCACCCGGTAGTGAAGATGCTCTGTTACTTTTGGCATGTACTCCAACAAAAAGAGCCTATCTTGCCCAACTGAGTTCCCTGCAAGCGCCGCAGATTGTTCATCAGGTACGTAGGTTTTAATGTATTCAAGCACTTGTTCTTCAGCGTCACCTAAAGTGAGGCCGTCAGCCAGCTCATCAATGAGCCCAGATTCTGTGTGCATATTTGTGACGAAATCGTCCATTTGCTCTAGCGCCCCGTCGCTTGGGGCAATCACAACGTCAAGTCCAGGACCGACAATATTCAGGTCTGAGTCAGTTATCACTACTGCGACCTCGACAAGTTCATGTCTTTTGGGATCTAGACCGGTCATTTCACAGTCGATCCATACTAGCGGATGTTTTGGTTGAGGGGATTCATTCATTCTTACAGGGTAGTGCCACTCACGAGTACACTCACTTTGTGACCACGGTGACCGCAAGTGATATAGAACAAGCTAGCGCTGCTCTTCAGGGGGTTGTGCGGCAGACTCCAATGGATTTTTCGGAAAGATTAAGCACTGCTGCTGGCGTGCCTGTGTATTTGAAACGCGAAGACCTCCAGGTTTGCCGTTCATTTAAGGCACGCGGCGCTTTCAATAATATGTCGCATTTGAGCGATGCAGAGAAGCAGCTTGGCGTTGTTTGTGCGTCTGCGGGTAACCACGCTCAGGGGGTTGCGAATGCTTGTAAGGCTCTGGGCATTCAGGGAACGATTTATTTGCCACAATCAGCGCCTCGGCAAAAACGTGAACGCATTAAGGCTATTGGCGGGTCGAATGTCACTTTGAAGTTTGTCGAGGGGCCATTTGATCGCGCCCAGGAAGTCGCTTTGGCGGATGCTTCCAATACGTGGCGCACCTACATTCACCCTTATGATGACCCTTTAGTAATCGCAGGTCAGGGAACTGTTGCGCTTGAGTTAGTTGCGCAGCTTCCAAAGGTGTCCACGGTTTTGGTACCTGTTGGTGGCGGCGGTCTCATTGCTGGCGTTGCTAGTTTTCTTCGCCATGCTTCCCCTGACACGCGCATTATTGGCGTGGAACCTGCAGGGGCTGCGTGTGTTTCGGCTGCTTTGAGAGCTCATGAACCTGTGACTCTTGATGCCGTAGATCCATTTGTTGATGGAACGGCGGTTGGGCGCGCAGGAAATCTCACTTTTGAGTTGGTTCGGAGCTTGGTTGACGAGGTCGTGGTGGTACCTGAAGGCGCTGTCGCAACTGAGATGCTTGACCTTTATCACCTTGAGGGGGTGATAGCGGAGCCCGCTGGCGCTCTTGCTAGCGCTGCGATAGTGGCAGCCAGTAAAGGGCGGGTGAAGTCACTAAACTTGACTGGTCCAACCGCCGCCATTATTAGTGGTGGCAACAATGATTTGTCTAGGTATGCAGAGGTCATGGAGCGTTCTATGACCTATCTTGGGCTCAGACATTATTTCCTTGTTACTTTCCCACAGCAGCCGGGTGCGTTGCGGCTTTTTCTGGATCAGGTATTGGGTCCTGGCGACGACATTGTGCATTTTGAGTACACGAAGAAAAACAACCGCGACACGGGACCGGCACTGGTTGGTATTGACGTTCAAGACCCTGACGATGTTGTGGGTCTTCGAAGGCGAATGGATGATTCGCCTTTGAACATTCAAACTGTAGAGCAAGACTCTGAACTATTGCGGTTCTTACTTTAGAACCTGGTCTCTGATGCTGGATGATTATGGCAGTTAGATGCATTTTGTTGTTGCTTAAAGGTATCCTTGGTCCAGGCGTGAGCAACAACATGTAGATGGTTCGGAATGAAAGAGGTCGCTAGCCGCATGGAAGCGGTGGCGGGCTTGTAGAACTTGGTTTGAGAAGAAGGATTTTGATGAGGAAATCAGCGATTGGCGTGACAAGTACCCTGTTGCTTATTGGTACGTTTCTCGCCGGGGCAGGCGGCGCAGTAGCCGATGAGAACCTTAATGATGAGAACGTGGACCTACAAGTTGAAGTGGGAACGCGTTACCCTGGCGGAAGTCTGATCATGTCGGTTGATGCTGCTGCAACTTCTTTGGTTGAAGTTGAAAGCGGTGACCCCATGATCCGTGAGTTCACTGGAAAACTTCCTACGGTGACTGTGACTGACACGCGCTCAGAAGTGACCAAACCATCCTGGTATGTACTTGGGTCCGCTGCTGATTTTGTTAGTGGTGAAGACATTATCACTTCGGATCACATGGGGTGGACCCCGGAACTGGCCGAAAAGTACGGCATGTTTGTGTTACCTGGTGATGAGATTGAATCCGTCATTGATGATCCTGATAGTGAAGGACTTTCTGACTCTGATGGTGAACTTCTCTACATTAATGCCAAGCAAGAAGTCACAATGGACCAGATAGAGTGGAGCGCCACCGCGCAGCTTAGCCTGAAGGTTGCAGCGACTGAAGTTAAGCCGGGTACCTACAAGTCTGTAATGACCCTTTCACTGTTTGAGTAGGTTTCCCTTCTTACATCATTGAAGGAACTGCCTGGTGGCAGTAGTCTTAGGCGACTTTGAGAGCGAGTCTAGAGTACCTGTTTCTACTATTTGCCCCTCAATCATGACGGAAATGTTGTCAGCGATTGCATCCGCTTCACTTGGATCATGCGTCACGTAGATGGCGGTGGTCCCCGCGCGGCGCAGCACGCCGTGAAGTTCGTGGGTGAGCTGAACCCGAAGGCCTCTATCCAGCGCAGACAAGGGTTCATCTAGTAGTAACACCCGCGGGTCTGGTGCCAGGGCGCGCGCCAGGGCAACCCTTTGCGATTGGCCTCCAGATAAAGATGTCACCGCCCGTGTTTGAAAGCCCGGAAGGCCCACAAGGTCCAGCATTTCATCAACCCTTTTAGCCCGACTTTTTTTAGTTTGTCCATATACTGTTCCGCGTAAACCGTAACTAATATTCCCGGCGACATTTCGATGGGAAAACAACTGCCCGTCTTGGAACATAAGCCCAAATCCGCGCTTGTGGGTTGGCACTGCGCTGAGGTCTTCACCGTCCCATGAAATGGTCCCATCCAAAGGTAGTTCAACGCCGGCAATAGCCCGAAGCAAAGTAGATTTCCCGCACCCTGATGGACCTAACAAACCCATTACTTCACCAGAACTGATAGAAAAACTCACGTTGTTTACCGCAATAAACTGTCGGTGCCCTCGCCCATAAACAACGCTTAAGTTCTCTACATTTAGTCCCGCCATTATTTCCCTGCTTTCCGAGGCCGCAACTGTTCACAAAACCCCATCACTAACCCCACAGTCAACGCCAAAACCACTGACGCTGCCATCGCAGTTTCATAGTTACCTTCCCCAGGCCGCCCTAAAAGCCGGTAAATCAAGATTGGAAGAGTTGGATGATCTGGGCGAGCCAAGAATGACGTGGCACCGAACTCACCCAACGAGATCGCAAAAGCGAACCCTATAGCCATTCCAATCGATCTAAAGATCATTGGACCTTCTACTGTCACCAACACACGCATTGGGGAAGCCCCCAATGTGGCAGCAACTTGTTTTAGCCGCGGGTTGATCCCCCTCAAAATCGGCAAAGCCGTTCGTAAAACTATGGGAACCGCTACCAGCGCCTGTGCAAGTGGAATCAAAAGAGGTGAAGACCTCAAGTCAAGGGGCGGATGGTCAAGGGCAATGAGAAATCCAAGCCCCACGATTACTGCGGAAACACCAAGTGGAACCATCACAAACCCGCCAAATCCTTGAAGCAAAAGCTGACCGGCGTTAGAACGCGGCCGTCTTGTGAGAATTATGGCCAGCAGTAATCCAACTGCAACGGCAATAATCGTCGCGTCGATGGCAATGCGCCATGAATCAGCGGCTGCATCTAAAACATTCACTGATAACGGATTTTTACTTGGTGACAAAAGCGCCCGATAATTGTCGAAAGTCCATTCTCCCCGCCGCCTAAATGACCTAATTAACATCGTAATTATTGGCAAGAAAATAAAGAATGCAGTCGCCAAAGTTATGAGAACACTGGCCCACAATGTGACTCCTGTCCCCCGCCCCAGACGAAGCCTTGGGGTTACCTGTTTGGCCTCAGCAAGATTGAGGGACTTTGGGCTTCCTCTTTGCAGCAAAGCGGTGGCACCTAAAACGGCTGCAACAAACACAAGCTGGATTATTGTTAGCGCAGCGGCGGCAGACAAGTCATAAACTTGCGTGGCCTGAATCCACATCTCAACTTCAATGGTTGCATACCCACTTCCGCCAAGAACTAGCACAACCGCGAACGCAGTTGAACAAAACAGAAAGACAATGGCCGCTGCGGCCCCAATCGCTGGAGCAAGCGCTGGCAGTGTCACAGTTACTGCCACCCGAGGCGGTGATGCTCCAAGTGCTGCCGCCGCCTGCTCCGCGCGCGGATCTAGTCGTTCCCACACACTTCCAATCATGCGCACAACCAGACCGTAGTTAAAGAAAACCATCGCACAAACAATCGCTGTTAATGATTGGTCTAATCCAAATGCGCCAAGGGGGCCTCCAGAAGAAAACAACGCCCTAAATGCGGTCCCCACAACGATTGTTGGAATAACAAAGGGCACGCCTGCTAACGTTCGCAAAAATGCGCAGCCAGGAAATGTATGCCGGTAAAGCACATATGCACCAGGAATCGCTAATACTACCGACACACAAGTTCCAAGAAATGCTTGAAGTAACGTATTGCCTAAAGCACGTAGTGTCCGCGGTTTTGTCAAGGTCGAAAGAAAACTAGCTACGTCCAATGTTCCATCTTGCGTCAGCCCTCGCCAAACAATCGCTCCAACAGGGTATACAAAAAGCAAACCAAGAAACAATACTGGAATAGCTAACGCCGCAGACCAAGCCAAGATATGTTTGGCTTTATTAGCCAAAGATTGACCGTCTTCTTTCGAACTAGAAAAGACAAGCCCACCAGTTTTTCTGACTATTGGATGGATTCTGTCCACGTTTCAATCCATGTTTGTCGGCCCGCATCAATGTCTTCAGGTGCCATGAAGGTAGCAGAAGGTGCCAGGGGCGCAAACGCTGCCCACTCTTTTGGCAAAGGCACATCTGGATCAATTGGGTACATATACATTTGACCTGGAATATCCGCCTGAAAAGACTCAGACAAAAAGAAATCAACCAACTTCCGCGCCCCCTCCGGATTCGAAGTCCCTTTCAAAATCCCGGCATATTCCACCTGCCGAATGCACGTGTCTAACAATGCTTCAGTAGTTGGTTGTCCATCTTCTCCCAAAATGAAAGGTGGTGAGGACGCATACGAAAGTACTATTGGACGCTCTCCGTCTTCTCCGCTAGCACTGAAGTCCACGTAGTAGGCATCTGACCAACTATCAACAACCTTTATGCCATTGTTCTTGAGCGACTCCCAGTACGAAAGCCAACCATCTTCGCCCTTGGCGTCAATAGTCTTCAAAAGGAAACCCAAACCGGGCGAGGACGTCACTGGACTAGGCACGACACTCAGATTTTTATACTCGGGAAGTACCAAATCATCCAAAGTCTTTGGAACCGGAACATTGTTGGTTTCAAACCAGGACAAATCTACGTTCATGCAAATGTCAGATAAGTCGACGGGAGTGAGGGCCTCGCCAATCAAATATTGCGATGCGCTTTCTGGCAAGCCTGCGGGCGCATAGTCCTCAAAAATCCCTTCGGTAACTGCCCGCGACGCGAACGCGTCCGTCACCCCATAAGCGACATCGCCAAGGGGAGAATCTTTTGTCAAAAGCAGACGGTTCACCATTTCACCGCCACTACCAGCTGCCACCAAGTTGACCAAGATTCCGGTTTCTTTCGTGAATCGCTCTAAAACTGCGTCACTCACTGCAAACGAATCATAGGTAACAATGGTGAGAGAGTTGTCATCAACCACATCACCGCCAGCAAGACTACAACCGGCCAAACTGACTGCGGCCAGCGTCAATCCTGCGGCAACAAGTTTGTGACCATGTTTATACATCACGAATGCCTCCAAGATGCCACCGCCGGGCACCCCAGCATGCACATGCACACTGTCGAAAAGCATCCCGACTTCCTTCGCCGGCATTACCCGGATCAGGTTCGAAGGGTTAGCGGCGTTGCCGCATTCTCAGCACCATGGTGCTCCCCTGTCGTTACTTGCCATACTACGCCCCCAATATCTGCCGCATTATTAGCGTCCATATATACTAAAATACGTGTTCGCATATGTGTATAAAGATAGTCGGGCTTACGTGGTCTAAATGGCTTCAAAGTTTTCCGCTTGGCATGCTCACGTACCTGGGAGGGGCATAGTCACTGTCCAGATGAGGCCGCCATCCCCGGAAGCCGAGTTCGGCGAACTCATGATGAAGAGCGATAACTTAACGCGTACGCTTGCTACTTTCCTTGCCGAAGACGATGCCGATATTCTTGGCTGGTTCTTGACGGGTTTGGAAGTTGGAACAAAAGCATCGTTATATGGCGACAAACATTGGGAGTCGCATCCTTCTCTTTGGATTTCATATGAAAGTTCAGTTTTTGTTATCTGGATTGATGACATGTTTGGAATGGAACACTCGCCAATGCTATTTTTTGGTGAGGAAGAATCTGGTTCTCCAATAGCTATTTTCGAGGATGAGAAAAGTGCCGACCTTTTTGCAGCATTTTTGATTGGAGCTTTCCGAACTAAACCCATCACGGATGGACCAAAGGCTTTCGCTTTCTGGGGTTTACAGGATTTCAACGAAAATGCACCCGACGAATCCCTCATTTTGATTGGGGATACGGTCAATAAGTATTACGCATTAATGCTGGCAAGCAATGGCGTGGTAGAAAGATTGGCCGTCGTCAAAGATCGTAGCGCAGCAAACCTTCTTGCAGCCATTATCGACGGATTACTAGGAAGGAAGTCGGTTGGACGCCTTGGCGGAGTCAGTATTGCTGAGGAGGGCACGGACAATCACGCGGGTGTGGAATGGATTGCCGCAGACGTCGATGCGGCCGGAGAAATAGCGCAAGTACATGAACGTTTATGGGCAATTGCCAGCACAGATCAACAGACTGTGGCACTTTTGCTTCCTGGCGAGCCGGGTGAACCGGTTGCCGCCGTTTTTGATTCACCGGTAAGCGCAGATTCGTTCATTCTATTCTTTGACCAGTTATTGTCTGTCTCTTCTTCAAGCAGGGAACAACCGTATTCTCTCTAGGAATAAAACGCGATAGGACATTGCCACTATTGGTTTTGGATTACGTTTGTGGAAGCGCCCCATCAACCAGTGCGCGTATAGCAAACTGCGATGCTTCCGCTAGGTTCACCGCATCTGGACTAAGTAACCACTGTATTTGCAGTCCATCCATTACTGCCATTATTGAAGAGGCAAGGAAGTTGGCTTCTTTTTCCCCCAAGTTCTGCGATGCACCAAGGGCCATAACATTTTCGGCAATTTCTGCTCTAAGAATGCGGTAGCGGTCGTAGAAATATTCTTTTGCAGGGGAATCTTCAGTAACTGATTCTGCTGAGAGGACCACGAATGCCTGGACGATACCTTTGCGATCCATGTTTAGAAATGCGGTCTCTATGAGATGATCAAACATTGCCCGGCCACTTGGAAGTGGCACGGTGCGCTCTGAGCTAAGTCCCCTTGCGTCACGGAACTTCAAGGTCTCTATCAACAGATTGCGCTTTGACCCAAAATGGTGAAGCACCCCTGCCCTTGTAATGCCACACAGTTCTGCGACTTCTGCCAACGTTGCATTTGCAAAACCTTTCGCGGCAAAAACTTGGGTGGCGGCCCGTAATATTTCTGCCCGCCGCTCTAAAGTTTCGGGTCTAGATTTTGGGTCAGCACTCAACGGCTCTTTGTGTTCACCATCTGTGTTCTGACTTGCTGCAGACTTCATCATATTTACCTGACGGACGTCGTTCTGTTTTGAACTTGTACCAAAACGCGTTTTGAAACAACCCTACAGGGTGGTTCATAACGATTCGGGGACAAAGCCAAAGATATCAACTGACGGCTGGTCTTGCCGTATCTATCTGGTCTATTCTATCCTAAGACTGACTGACTAGTAAGTAACTTGATGGGTGCCATCACGCTTACTGGAAAGTTGATCATCAAGGTAGCCCCACCGACCGGGGCCTCAGACGCAGACATGCGACTGTGATGTCAAAGAGGACGAAGGGACCAGAAATGAGAAAACGGCTAGTAGCATTTGGGGCAGCAGCCCTCATTGCCGTATCGCTCACGGCATGTTCTAACAGTAATGATGACCAAAGTAGTGGAGCCGGTGATGGCAACCAGAGCGGTGAATCAACTGCCCCTGGTGGCGCAGATGGCGCTCCAATAACCATCGCGAAACCTGACGGCCCAATCGGTGTCGAAAACAATAATCCCTATATTGGGGAATCAACGTCTATACAACTTGGCTATGCGAATGCGATTTATGAGCCAATGGCCATTCCAAACATTGTCGATCCAGCCCAAGAGCCGGTGCCTTGGCTAGCTGAAACAGTCGAATGGAACGATGACTTCACCGAACTGACCTTGACAGCCCGCAGCGGCGTCAAATGGAATGATGGTGAAGACTTCTCAGCAGAAGACATTGAGTTCACGCTTAGTCTTTTGAAAGAGCACCCGGAACTTGATAATGCAGCGTTGGGCCTCAAATCCGTAACCGCAGATGGGGACACAGTAACGGTTACCTTTGATGACCCAATGTTTGTCAAGACAGACCGCGTTCTTCAAAAACATATCCTTCCAAAGCATGTCTGGGACAACGAAGATCCAACAACCTTCACGGCGGAAAACCCAGTTGGAACTGGCCCGTACACTCTGTCAAGTTTCACCTCGCAATCCGTAGAACTTCAGGCCAGAAGTGACTATTGGGGTGGCGAACTTGCAGTCCCAACGCTTTATTTCATGTCTTACAACGACAATACGGCGCTAACTACTGCCCTCAATAACGGGGAAACTGACTGGGCCCAGGCTACGATTCCTAACGTCCAATCCGTTTATGTCGATAAAGACCCAGAGCACAATGTCTACTGGCCTGCATCCACGCTTGGCATCGACACTATGGTGGTAAATACAACGAAGCCTCCATTTGATGATGTGGAGTTCCGCAAAGCCATCAACATGGTAATTGACCGCGACAAACATGCAGTTATTGCACGTGAAGAGGCAGTTGATCCACTCACTAGCGTCACTGGTATCCCGACGCCTGCCGGGGACTCATTCATTGCCTCTGACTTCAAAGATCAAAGCTACAAAGTTGATGTTGAAGGAGCAAAGAAAGTCCTAGAAGACGCCGGCTACAAACTAGATGGTGAAGCACTTCAGTACCCGAAGGGCGGCGCAGTCACGTTTGAACTTCAAGTACCTCAGGGCTGGAATGACTACGTTACTGGTATTTCACTGATTGCTGATTCCGTGAAGGAACTTGGCATTGAAGCAACCATTACTACGCCAGACGCAGATTCCTGGTTTGAGACAAAGTCGAACGGCGACTTTGATGCCATTCTTCACTGGACGGACAGCGGTGCCAACCCATACTGGTTGTACTTCACTCAAGCTGGTGGGGACTACTTGAAGCCAATCGGTGAAGCCGCGGACTACAACTTCGGTCGCTATGACAACCCAGAACTTGATAAGGCCCTTCAGACGTACAGGACGGCCGCAAGCGATGATGAGCGCACGAAGGCTTTGGATGAGGTCGAAAAGATTTTTGTCGAGGACGTACCAGCCATGCCTATTGGTAACCGGCCAAGTATTGGAATCTACAACACCCGAAACTATGTTGGCTGGCCCAGTGAGGATGACCCTTACGCGACGGCTGATCCAACGCAGGTCTCACAGGTTTTAGTTCTGACTAAACTGCAGCCTGCTTAACCCAAGTTGTTGGGGGGCCAGACCTTTTTGGCTGGCCCCCAAGAACCTGGCGTTAAGACCTGGTACTAGACCCTGGTTATTGGAACCTACTTATTTGAGCCTGGTATTGGAACCTGCTATTAGAACCCGCTGCTAGAACCGCTACTGGAACCACTACTTGGGGGTCAGTTCTTGACCTGGCAGCTGCTCTCAAAATCAATGGAAAGAAGAATGAACGATTCCACGTTGCTTGAAGTGAAAGACTTCAGCGTCACATATGATGTGGACCCGCCTGTTGAGGCCGTCAAGGGGGTGTCTTTCACTCTTGATCGCGGCGAAATCCTGGGGTTAGCAGGCGAATCTGGGTGTGGAAAATCCACGCTTGCTTATGGTATTCAGCGTTTACTGAAGCCCCCTGCCATCATTGCGGGTGGCAGCGTGTACTTCCACGATTCTGACGGAACCACAGAAAATGTCGCGGATCTTTCTTTTTCGCAAATGCAGCATTTCCGTTGGAACAAAGTCTCTATGGTTTTCCAGGGTGCGATGAATGCTTTAAACCCAGTCTTGGATATTGGCGTTCAGCTGGGTGATGTTTTTAGTACTCACAGGCCGCAGCTTAGCCGGGCTGAGCGAAAGAAAGAGTGCATTGAACTTCTTGAGTTAGTTGGGGTGGGTGCGGATCGTTACAAGTCCTATCCGCATGAGCTTTCAGGGGGTATGCGCCAGCGCGTGATGATTGCGATGGCTCTAGCTTTGAAACCGAGCTTGATGATTATGGATGAGCCCACAACTGCCCTTGATGTTCTTGTACAACGCGAAATCCTCATGGAGATTTCAAGACTTCAAAAGCAGTTTGGATTCTCCGTAATTTTCATTACTCATGATCTTCCATTGCTTCTTGAAATCTCAGACCGGATTGCAGTGATGAAGGACGGTGTCATTGTTGAGCTGAATGCGGCTTCAGAAATATATGTGAATCCGAAGGATGAATACACGAAGAAGCTATTGAGTTCTTTCCCCAGTCTGACTGGGTCGCGTGGTGATTTTGTCAGGGGAGATACAAAATGACAACGCTAGATTTAAAGGATATTACTAAGATATATAAGGTACGTGGCTCTGGGAAACTGGCAGCATTGGATAAGGTTAGTTTCACCTTGCAGTCAGGACAATCTATTGCTTTAGTAGGTCAGTCGGGTTCGGGAAAGTCCACCTTGGCAAAAATCATTACCAGACTGGAATATCCAACTTCTGGGGAAATGCTTCTAGATGACAAGGAAATAGCAAGGCATGGACGCAAACTAACTAGCTATCGTCAAACGGTACGAATGGTTTTCCAGGACCCCTTTGCGTCTCTAAATCCTTACCACACAATCAAGTACCACATTGAGCGTCCCCTTCGAATAGATAAGGTAGTTCCCAGGAATGAGACCGATGATGAAGTAGTTCGGTTGCTTGAGCGCGTACAGCTTGATCCTGCGCTGGCTAATAGGCGCCCTCATGAGCTATCTGGTGGCCAGCGGCAAAGGGTTGCTATTGCCAGGGCGCTTGCTTCACGGCCAAAACTTCTTATTGCTGACGAACCTGTGTCAATGCTTGATGTTTCTCTTCGTCTGGGCGTACTCAACCTGCTTGCGTCCTTGCAGAGAAGGGAAAACTTGGGCATTCTTTACATCACTCATGACCTGGCCACGGCCCGCCATTTTAGCGACGAAATAATGGTTCTCAACCATGGTGTGGTTGTGGAAAGAGGCCCATCAGATGAGGTCATATTGAATCCGCAAGATGAGTACACTAAACGCCTTCTAAGCGCCTCACCGAACCCGGAAAGGCACTTTTCGGATTTAGTTCAGGCAGCCAAAGAAAAGGGTATGAAGGAGGCGGAAAACCAATGAGATTCGCATTGAACCGCACTGCCTTCTACATTTTCACCGCGTGGGCAGCAATCACAATCAACTTCTTCCTTCCGCGAATGCTAAAGGGCGACCCTGTTTCTGCATACATGCAGAAGAATCAGGGGAAGATCACACCTGACGCGGCAAATGCCCTTAGGACGCTTTTTGGTCTAGATGATGGGAAGAACCTCTGGGAACAATACTTGGACTACTGGAAACTACTGTTTTCTGGCGACCTTGGTAGATCATTTTCTAAAGGACTTGCACCTGTCGGGGAAGTAATCATTCAAGCTTTACCTTGGACAGTTGGGTTGGTTGGTATTGCCACCATTATTTCGTTTGCGCTAGGCACCATGCTTGGCGCAATCATCGGGTGGAATCGCGGATCAAAGTCAGAGATTATTGTTCCTATTGCTCAGTTCTTCTCTACTGTTCCATATTTCTGGATGGGGCTAATCGCCATAGCCGTATTTTCTACTGGCCTTGGCTGGTTCCCAGCTTCACACGCATACAACAAAGGTTCTATCCCAGAGTTGTCCATCCAGTTCATTGGTGAAGTTATTCATCACGGTTTGCTGCCTGCCATCACAATCGTGGTTTCTTCACTTGGCGGCTGGGTTCTTGGAATGCGCAACATGATGGTCACTGTGCTTGATGAAGACTATGTGATGGTTGCACAAGCAAAAGGGCTAAAACCTAGGCGCGTCCTTTGGACGTATGCGGCGCGAAATGCGGTACTCCCCCAGTTTTCTTCATTTGCTTTGTCCCTTGGCTTCATCGTTAGCGGCACACTTGTAATGGAACTTGTCTTTTCATATCCAGGTGTTGGAAAACTTCTATTGGATGCCACAAATGCCAAAGATTACCCATTGATGCAAGGAATATTCCTAATCATTACCCTCACGGTGTTGGCAGCGAATATCTTTGCTGACATTGTCTATGTCTGGCTAGACCCGCGCGCGCGGTCATTGGAGTCGTGATCAAAATGGCTAAGCAAAAAACGAAGTCGACCCCAGCAATAATTGCCATGTTTGCGAATGGCAAGTCTTTGACTGGGCTCATAATATTAGCTTTTTTCGCGCTTGTGGCAATATTTGGCGATTTTATTGCCCCTTACGGTCCGCTAGATAAAGACTATAACTCCCTCAAGCAACCTCCATCATCCGAGCATTGGATGGGTACTACTCATATGGGCGAGGACGTGTTTAGCCAACTGATTTATGGCACCCGCGGCGTCCTTATAGTTGGTTTCACCGCTGGCGTTATTGCCACCTTGGTCGCAATCATCGTGGGTGTTTCAGCCGGTTATTTGAGCGGCTGGAAATCTGAAATCTTATCAGCAGTGACTAACGTTTTCCTTATCATTCCGGGTCTCCCTTTGATGATAATTGTGGCTTCTCAATTCACGAACCCAAGTTTGTTCCTAATTGCTGGGGTACTGGCAATCACTGGCTGGGCGTGGGGTGCTAGAGTTTTGCGATCCCAAACGATGTCTCTTCGTAACCGTGATTTTGTGAAGGCCGCCAAAGCGAACGGAGAGTCCATTCGCCGTGTGATCTCTGTTGAGATGCTTCCAAACCTGTTGGCGGTCATTGCTTCATCATTCGTTGGAACTGTGACGGCCGCGGTCCTTAGCCTAACAACTTTAGCGTTTATTGGTGTCATTCCAATTACAAACCTAAACTGGGGCACCATTTTGTTTTGGGCTCAACAAAATGGAGCTTTCCCGAACTTTTGGTGGTGGTATATTCCAGCTGGTTTACTTATCGCAATTCTTGGAATGGCACTTTCATTAGTGAATTTTGGTATTGATGAGTATGTGAATCCCCGTTTGCGTTCCGCAGGTGAGCAGGCCCGCGCAAAGAAACGCAAAGAAAGAGCTGCGAAGAAAGCCTTGCGGCGTACCAGCAAGTCTGATGATCTTGCGACCATTACAAACAGCAGTGACAACAGCGAAACGAAAGACAGGTAATGTCCGATTATTCCACAACAGTTCCGTATAAGAATGCTACTTTGACCATTTCAGAGCGAGTTTTGGACCTCATAAGTCGCATGACGAAAGAGGAAAAAGTCGGTCAAATGCTGCAGCTTGATGCACGCGAAGACATCACGGAGATTGTTAATGGGTATAACGCGGGCTCAATCCTGCACGCCTCGCCAAGCACTGTCAGGCGGGCGCAGGAACTCATAAAGAAAACTAGGCTTCAGATTCCGCTCCTTGTAGCCGATGATCTAATCCACGGATATTCATTCTGGGAAGGGGCGACTATTTTCCCCACTCAGCTTGGAATGTCGGCCACGTGGAACCCCAGTTTGATCGAGAAAGCTGCGCGCATTACCGCGATTGAGGCCACAAAAACGGGAATGCATTGGACGTTTTCCCCTGTCCTGGATGTGGCACGCGACCTGCGGTGGGGCCGCATTGATGAGACTTTTGGTGAGGACACGTTCCTCATTGGTGAACTAGCTAGCGCCATGGTGCGCGGCTACCAGGGCGCGGGCCTTTCTGATCCCAGCGCCCTGATGGCAACCGCTAAGCATTTCGCAGGCTATAGCGAAACCCAAGGTGGGCGTGATGCCAGCGAAGCTGATATTTCGCACCGCAAACTGCGCTCCTGGTTCTTACCTCCCTACCAGCGCCTTGCAGCTGAAGGCGTGGGCACATTCATGCTTGGATATCAAACCACAGATGGCGTGCCAATCACGATCAACGATTGGCTGTTGACCGATGTTTTGCGGGGCGAATGGGGATACCGCGGCATTTTGGTTACCGACTGGGACAACGTGGGGCGCATGGTTTGGGAGCAAAAGGTTCAACCCGACTACAAGCATGCGGCCGCTGCTGCCATAAAAGCTGGCAATGACATGATTATGACCACGCCAGGGTTTTATCGGGGGGCACTTGAGGCTCTTGAAGAGGCGCTGGTAACTGAGTCCGAAGTTGACAAGGCAGTTGGCCATATTTTGGCGCTGAAGTTCAAGCTTGGGTTGTTCGAAAATCCGCGTGAGCCGGAAGCGTTTGCTGGCCAGGTACATCCTGCCATTGGAAACCGTGAGCATCAGAGCACGAACTTGCAGATTACGCGCGAAAGTGTGGTTTTGCTTGAAAATAATGGTGTACTTCCGCTGCAAACAAGTACCACACCAAAGCGGGTTGCGGTGGTGGGCCCGCTGGCAGATGATGCGCAAACACAGTTGGGCGATTGGGCTGGGAGCTCTGGGCAGATAGATTGGATGCCGGGTGGGCACCCTCGCGATTCGATTATTACGGTTGTTGATGGCCTTCGCACTGAGGTCCCAAAGGGCTGGGATGTTTCTTTTTCTGAGGGCGCGCGTATTTGCCGAATGGAGCCGCACCCAGATGGTCCCACATACCCTGATGGGCAGCCGCGCTGGCCAATCGTGGTGGCTGAAGAGCCTGATCCGGTTTTGATTGACGAGGCGGTGCGGGCCGCGAAGGACGCAGACTACGTGGTGGCCGTCGTTGGCGACAGGATTGAGCTGGTTGGTGAGGCACGCTCTACTGCAACCCTTGAGCTGGTGGGCGGGCAAATCGCATTGCTTGATGCCCTCGAAAAAACTGGTAAGCCGATGATTGTTGTCCTGTTGGCGTCTAAGCCTCTAGTTTTGCCAAGGTCGGCCCGCAATGCTGCGGCGCTCCTTTGGGTAGCTAATCCGGGTCAGCAGGGCGGGCGTGCGATTGCAGAAATCGTGATGGGGAAGGTTTCTCCTGTTGGCCGCTTGGCAGTGAGTTTCCCGGAGCACGTGGGCCAGCAGCCCACGTACTACAACCAGATTCGCGGCCAGCATGGTAATAGGTACGCGGACCTAACCCAGGAACCGGCATATGTTTTTGGCGAGGGCAAACAGTTTACTTCCGTGGAATATGAAAGTGCCAGGCTTTTGAACTCTGACCTAGGCATGTCCGATACCGTTATTGCTGAGGTCACTGTTAGGAATACGGGCAACTGGTCTACAACTGAGATAGTCCAGTGCTACGTCCGCGACGTTATCACTTCAGTTTCTTGGGCTGACAAGGAACTGAAGGGATACGCGCGCGTCGAGCTTGCCCCTGGGGAAACCAAAACCGCTGAAATCAAAGTCCCAGTCAAGGACTGCACCATCGTCAACTCACGCGAACAACGCGTTGTTGAGCCAGGAGACTTTCAGCTGTTAGTTGGCCCATCTTCAAGGGATAAAGATTTGATTACCCTGCCATTTCGCGTCCACTAAATGCCGCTGACTATTGCATCGCTTTTGCTAATACGTCAATAATCAGTGACACCGAAACTGCGCCTGGGTCTGGCGTTCCTAAAGATTTTCCTCCCAGCGGCCGGGCTCGCCCAACTTTGGCAACCATGTCTTTGGTCCGTGAAGCGCCTTCTTGCGCTGCTTTCGCGGCTTCTTCCCATCGCTTGGGCAGTGCCGTATCAGATTTTTCTAGGACGTTCGCGGCTGGAACAAGCGCGTCCAGCATGGTTTTGTCACCAACTTTGGCTCCACCAAGGCGCTCAACTGCATCTGCTGCAGCCACCACACCCCGAATAATCTTTTCGTCGTCAATGTCGGCTTCATCGCCTAGTTCAGCTCCAAATGCTGTAAGGATTGCACCCCACAAAGCCCCCGAAGTTCCACCAGCTGATTCTGACCAAGATTCGCCAGCGCCAACCAAGGTTGTCTTCGCGCCAGCCCCGCCGCTAACTAGAACCTGCGCAGCATTCACTGCTGCTGCCGCGCCCCGCGCCATCCCTATTCCATGATCGCCATCGCCAGCAACAGCATCATAGTTGCCCAGTTGAACCTCATTTTGATCAAGAACCCGTTTGATCTCTTCTAAACATTTGAGAGCCGATTTTGCCCATTTTTGTGACTCAGGTGAGCCTGGCTGCTGAACCGTCACCGCCTCAGGAGCGGTTGGTAAAACTCGATCATCTGTGGCCGGACGCTTCATGGCACCACGCCGATATGCCGGGGTGTCACATGGCGCATTCCACAAGCTCTCTAACTCATCTGTCAACCAAACTAGCGTCAGGGAGACGCCAGCCATGTCAAGGGAAGTAACAAACTCACCAACATCTGATGACGCAATTTCTATTCCAGCATTCTTCAGCCGGGCAGCCACCTCACGGTAAACAACAAAGAGTTCCTCATACTTAGTTGAACCCAACCCATTTAGAAGGGCAACAACCCGTGTCCCCGCATCATCGGGTTTATCTGCAAGCAAGCCATCAACCAACTTATCTGCAACTTGATCCGCAGTCCCAATTGGCGCATCGTCAACGCCAGGCTCACCATGGATTCCAAGACCAATCCCCATTGTGCCGGGTTCAAGCGTAAACAAAGGCTCACTGGCCCCAGGCAAAGTGCACCCCGAAAATGCCACGCCGAAACTACGGGTCCGCCGGTTCGCCTCAGCAAAAACTTTCTCTACTTCATCAATCGACATTCCAGCCTCACATGCTGCTGCCGTGATCTTGAATACTGGCAGGTCCCCAGCAATACCACGCCTAGATAGGTAGTCATTTGCTGGTCCTGACGCAATGTCGTCAGTGACCCGCAAAAGCCTGGCATCTATGCCCTCAGATTCCAACCGCTTTGCGGCCTGCCCAAAATGCAGGACATCCCCCGCATAGTTTCCAAATCCAATGAGCACGCCACCACCACAGTCAGCCGCCTTACAGACCGAGTACGCCTGCGCCGCCGATGGCGATGAGAAAATGTTCCCAGCAACCGCACCGTGCGCGAACCCTGGCCCAACCCAGCCAGCAAATGCTGGGTAATGACCTGAACCGCCACCAACAACCAAAGCCACTTTCCCCGGCTCCATCACGGTTCGACGCACAACTCCCCCATACACTGGTTTAACCCATTCGGAGAACGCCTCAGTAAACCCTTCCAATGCCTCTGCAGGAAAATCATCTGGATTATTCACAAGCCTTGTCATTTTCTGACTCCTTCATCAGACCAAGCACATTCATCTGTGCATGCCAGTCCCGCCAGCCTTTGCAGGCCAACCGGGTAATTCTCACGTTTCACATGTATTGTGTGACAATAACACAGATCGCCTGGTTTGTGCATCCGTCTTCCCAAGTCAGCTGACAGCATCACACAGGCACACTATGATCAAAAGTCATGAGCAACCAAGGGCAAAACAGGGTAATGGCAGCGGTGCTACAAAGCCCCAGAATTCTGGAACTAGAAGAGCGTCCCATTCCCACGCCTGGGCCAGGCGAAATACTATTACGCATTGAAGCCAACACGCTGTGCGGAACCGACGGCCGCATCTTCACAGGCGAAAAGACTGCTCTGGTCAGACCAGGAGTCGTCCCAGGGCACGAGTTTGGTGGACGCATAGCCGCGATTGGCGAGTCAGTCACGGGTTTTACAGTCGGAAGACAAGCTACCGTGTCCATTGTGCTCTCATGCGGACACTGCTTTGAATGCTTGGATAACCGAGAGCACCTTTGTGAGAACCTGGAACTTTTTGGATACGGAGTTGATGGCGGCCTCCAGGAATACTGCCTGGTGCCAGCGCGCGCAGTAGCCAGAGGAAATGTTATCCAAACAAATGGCGAGTTACCGCCCAAAGCCCTAGCACTTGCCGAACCCGTCTCATGTTGCCTGCATGGCCTAAACCAATACCAAGTTCATTTGGGTGACACCGTTGTTATCCTTGGGGCTGGACCAATCGGGCTTATTCATACCCAACTAGCAAAAGCCGCGGGTGCCAAAAACATTATCGTCACAAATCGCTCACCTCACAGGCGTGAAATCGCACTTTCAATCGGCGCAACGCACGCAATAGACCCGGCATCAAAGTCCTTAGAACAAACAGTCAAAGACTTAACAAACGGGCGCGGCGCTGACGCAGCCGTTGTCTGCATTGGGGTACCCGAACTAGCTGACACGGCCCTAAACTTAGTGCGCAATGGTGGGCGAGTAAACTTCTTTGCCGGATTCCCCAAAAACAGTACGTCAATAATGGAACCAAACATTATTCACTATAAAGAACTGACAGTCACAGGTGGATCAAATGCCACCCGAAAAGACGTGCAGAAAGCCGTCGAACTCCTTCAGGCAGGGGCAATCAATGCCGACGCCATAGTCACACACACCTTCCCCTTATCCGAAGTTCACAAAGCATATGAGGCAATGATGAATCGGGTTGGTGTCAAAATAGCAGTGATCCCAGACGCCCTATTTTCAAATACACCGTAGTTACTGGTCAACAATAACGACTTCAACAGCGCTCGATTTTAGTTCTTCCAATACTTCCGAAGAAACTAAAGAATCCGTGATGACCACATCAAAAACATCAAGAGAGTCCACGCGGTGAAGGGCTGTACGGGAAAACTTCGAGTGATCAACAACCAAGATTCTATGTTCAGCTGCCTCAAGCATGGCGCGTTTGACCTCTGCAACCATGACATCTGGGTGAAAACAGTAGCCATCCCTCACCGCAGAAGAAGACATTATGCAAAGATCCGCACGCATTGAGCGAATAGTTTGCACAGCCAAAGGTCCAAAATAGGCATCCGCCCAATCAATATAATCTCCACCCGTCGACACTAATCGAAGTTCCGACTCTTTTACTACCTTTTTGGCAATGAACCGGGCGTTAGTTATTACCGTCAATGGAGACAACTGCGCTAAATCAGGAAACAAATGAAGATTAGTAGTCGAATCATCAAGAAAAAGAGAATTACCCCGGTGAACTTTGGCTAAAGCCGCTTCTGCTAACTTCCGTTTCAAATCCACATTGGCATGTATTCGCAACCTGGCAGAAGACTCAACCAAAGTGGAAGCCGCAGCCGATACTTCCCCATGGTTACGAACCACCAAAGAATCAGCCTCAAGATCTGCAATATCGCGGTATATGGTCATTGCCGAAACGCCAAACTGTTCCGTCAGCTCCTCAACAGTAGAGGGCGAATGGGCAAGCAAATATTCAAGTATTGCCCCCATTCTTTTCTCACGCTTACGTGGCTGAAAAGTACTGACACCCTCTACGGCCTCGACAACCTCATCAAGATCCGACACAAATATCCTCCATTTCAACCATTGCGCATTGAGGGGCACTGAAACCATTCCAGTGCCCCCAAGCGTCCGCACTATCACGCAACAGCAGGCAAAGCCGCCTTCGAAATCACGCAGCGAACGTCAGATTCACTGCCTTCAAGGATACTGTTGATAGCATTCAAAAGCGGAAGCTTCCCGGTCAGTGTCCCCTGCCCGTCATCAAGCTGAGAAACCAACTTCCGCGCCAAACCTGCCGCCGGAACACCCTCAACCGTTTGTTCTAAACGGCTCATTTCACCAAGTGCCTCCGTCGGATCTTCACCCCGCCCAAGACGCACTCCATAAACCTTGTTACGACCAGAAAGCCCCGTGACCTCAAGGTCACCAACACCAGGAAGCCCAAATGCGGTCTCAGGTTTCGCACCCATCCGCTCACCAAGAATCGACATTTCCTTCACGGCCTGGGCAAATGCTGCGGCTTTTAGGTTGTGGTGGGGTTCACCGGTTGCCTCACCCAAACCGTCAGCAATACCGAGCGCAATCGCGTACACGTTCTTCATGGGTGCACAAATCTCAACACCCACTTCGTCATCCGTTGCCGCAATCGCATACTCAGAAGTGCTTGCTGCGCGGGCGTACTCCAGCGCAACATTCCCATCAAGGCACCCGAAAATCGTGGCGGTCGGAAACGCAGCCGCACATTCATTTGCCTTGACAGGACCCGCAATAGCGACGATTGGCGGAACCGTCTTCCCCTCCGCTTCCGCAATAGAACGAATAGCTGTTGGTAACAAATGAATGTCACCCTTTTCGTCCTCGTAAAACCCCTTCGAAGTAAGCCAAAGAGCCTTTGCGCGGCTAATACCATCCAAAGCAAGCTTGGTTACGCCCGGAACACCAACGGAAGCCACAGCCATGATGACAACCTCAGCGCCATCCAAGGCCGCATCAAGTTGCCCAGATCGGAACGTTTGCACGCCTTTAGCGAACTTTGCGCCTGTTCGAGGATGTACCTCACCTGCCTCAATAGCATCAAGCAAGTGATCGTCAAGCCAAGTTCCCCACAGGCGTACCTGCCAACCTGCACGCGCAAGCGGCGTGCAAATTGCGGAACCCATAGCCCCGGCCCCCAAAACAGTTATGACTCTCATTAGATCTTCCTCTCTAGCGTTTCCTACTACTTCACGCACGCGCCGTTTTTTCAGACAACACATGCAGGTCTTCGAACACTCCCTGTAGCTGCGGATACAGCTTCCTTTGGATTGCAGCTACCTCTTGATATTGGGCGTGGCGTTCCATATCCGGCTCAACCGTCTCACCAAAATGAGCCATGGCCTCAGCAGACTTCGCTACATCCGGTTTACCATGCGCGCCAGTCGCTGCCATCGCTAGTACCGCGGCGCCCAATGCCGAAATCTCATCTTCAGCACAAACAGTAATCGGAAGACCTACCGTATCTGCCATGATCTGACGCCAAAGCTTTGAGCGAACACCGCCGCCCATAGCCCGAAGCGTTGTCAGCTTCGTACCAGTTCCGGCCTCGATAGAATCCAAGTTAAGGCGCATCTCAAAACCAATAGACTCCAGAATCGAGCGATACATGTGAGCGCGCGTGTGAATGCCGCGCCACCCAACAGTTGCGCCTCTTGCAACCGAATCCCAGTACGGGGATTGCACAGCATTCCAGTATGGCAAAGTTATGAGCCCTTCACATCCTGGAGCGATCGCGCCAGCCGCCGCATCAAGGGCTGCATCCGGCGCTCCTTCAAGTGCCGGGTCCCCGAACTCACGTCTAAACCAGCCTGCCAAGAAAGAACCCGAAGACTGCAAAACTTCAAACACGAACTGTCCCGGAACGCCCGAAACGTGCGTCCTGAAAACGGGGTCATACTTGTAGGTTGGCGAGGCCACCCCGGCATTCACCGCAGTCCCCATATTGAGGTACGCAATCTCAGGGCGGACGGCTGCCGCCCCAATCCCTGCGGCTTGTCCGTCGCCAAGACCAGCAATAACCGGAATGTCCCCACTAAGGCCCCACTCTTCAACCAGTTCAGGTCGAAGGTTCGCTATTGGGTCTGCAGGTGTCACCAGCTCAGCCATCTGATCGCGTCGCACCCCAGCGATTTCAAGGAGGCTGTCCGCATAGTCGAAATGTTGAATATCAAGCAAACCAAGCGAATCCGCTGCCGCGGCTGATGAAGCCCACCTTCCAGTCAAGTTGAAAGTCACGTATGCAAGGACGTCAACGACCTTATCTGCCTTCTCAAACACCTCAGGTTCATTCTCATGAACCCACGCCATTTTATACAAAGCAGGTGTCACGCCCGGTGGTTTACCAGAAAGTCTGTGAATTTCAGGCGAACCATAGGCCCGAATCTGCTTTGTAGCCCTTCCATCCAGCCATAGTATTCCATTACGAAGCGGCGTTCCATCTGCCTTAAAGGGAGCAAATGACTCCCGTTGATGGGTGATACCGACAGCCTTGATACGCGCCCTATCTGTTGGCGTTAACCGCGATAGGACCTCACCAATTGTCTCTTTCGACGTTTGCCACCAAAGCCGCGGGTCATGCTCATAGCAATCAACCGCGGGCTCCAACAACGGAATATCTCGCTTCGCGGTCTCCCACACGTTCCCACCAGCATCAACAACAATTGCTTTGGTTGATGTAGTGGAAGAATCGATCGCTACCACCAAAGGCCCGTCAGCGAGTCGAGTGTTGGTCATTTTGATTCTCCTTCATCATTGAATGGACCTGCCAGGAAAGCTTGCCGCATCCTCATCCGAAAGATTACCACTTTGTCTGTTAGTTTTACCAATCATTTTGTGAATCAGCTTCTAACCGCCTCTCACCAGGCAAAAAAGTATTGTGGGGTTGAGGATGCCTCACCCTCAACCC
>DAIOFF010000002.1:0-36213 GCA_036745855.1 Scrofimicrobium sp.
GACATACGGACAATCTGCGCTGCAGCCGTTTTTCCTTCTTCAACGTTCAGGTCTACACGTTCAAGCACCAAAAGATCAACGCCTGAACCTGGTGGCACAGCAAGGCGCGCGCCCCGCAACCTATCACGCACTTGCGGTAGCGTCGTTGGACCAGCAACAAAGGCAAGACGCGAATGCCCGCGATTTATCAAATGCTGAACCGCAAGCCGTCCACCTTCAATGTCATCCATTCCAACAGAGCAAAAATCTGCGTCCGCACCGCGGTCAAGAAACACAGCCGGAACCCCAGCATTTTGAAGTTCTGTTGCTGAAGCCACCGCTGGTCCACTTGGAATCATCAAAACCCCTGCAACGCGGCTTTGAATAAACTGCGCAATCAACCGCGATTCACGTGTCACGTTTTGGTTTGAGTTCCCCACATAAACGGTATACCCATGCTCATTGAGTGTTTCTTCGGCACCCAGCAGCAACCCAGTAAAATAAGGATTTGCAACATCAAGGACAATCATGCCGATTGAGTCCGAGGTTCCAGCGCGAAGCTGACGCGCAGACTCATTACGAACCCAACCAAGTTTTTCAATCGCCCCCTGCACCTTTTCTCGCGTCGAATCCAGAACGCGCTCAGGTGAGTTCAAAACATTCGAAACTGTCCCAATAGAAACTCCTGCCAACGCAGCAACGTCCTTCATGCTCACGTTCTGGCGTTTGGGTTTCATCTCTACCGCCGCTTCAATAGTGTGGTGTTAAACTGCAGGACTGCCGGTCATTGAATCGTCTCATAACGCTCAATGACCGGCAAATCGTATTAGAATATTCTTAGGAATGTTTGGCTTTCAAAGTCCGAAGCACATACTGCAATATTCCACCATTGCGGTAATAATCCGCTTCTGCCGGAGTGTCTATGCGAAGCCGCGCATCAAAAGAAATGGTCTCCCCATTTTCCTTCTTTGCCAGAACGCGAACGCACTCAGGCGTTGTCCCACCATTTAGCCCCAAAACTCCTTCGATATCAATGATCTCAGTGCCATCTAACCCAAGGGTGTCTCTGGTCTGACCGCCTGGAAACTCAAGGGGAAGTACGCCCATACCAATCAAGTTTGAGCGATGAATGCGCTCAAAAGACTCAGCGATCACTGCTTTCACGCCAAGCAGTGAAACCCCTTTTGCTGCCCAGTCACGCGAAGACCCAGAACCATACTCCTTACCGCCAAGGACTACGGTAGGCACGCCCGCCTCCTGATAATTCATTGCAGCCTCGTAAACCGATGATTGAGGCCCACCCGGCAACGTAAAGTCACGCGTAAAACCACCTTCAACTCCAGGTAGCATTTCATTGCGGATACGAATATTTGCAAAAGTGCCACGAACCATAACTTCATGGTTACCGCGCCTAGACCCATATGAGTTGAAATCGCGTCTCTCAACGCCCCGCTCCTCCAAGTATTTCCCAGCCGGAGAATCAGCCCTAAACGCCCCAGCAGGCGAAATATGGTCAGTAGTCACAGAATCACCCAACCGAAGCAAAACACGGGCACCATGCACGTCTTCTACCGGGCTAGGTTCATTAGTCATCCCATCAAAGAAAGTGGGCCTACGCACATAAGTTGAATCCGGCTCCCAAGCAAACGTCTGCCCAACCGGAACATCCAAACTACGCCAACGCTCATCACCCGTGAAGACATCCGCATAATCTTCAACAAAAACATCGCGAGTGACAGTCGCATCAATTACCTGCTGAACCTCATCTGGATCAGGCCAAATATCCCGCAAATAAACAGGATTACCGTCCTCATCATTCCCCAAAGAATCATTATCAAAATCAAAATCCATTGTTCCCGCAAGCGCATAAGCAACAACTAGCGGTGGCGAAGCCAAATAGTTCATCTTCACATCAGGATTAATACGTCCTTCAAAGTTACGGTTCCCTGAAAGGACTGACACAACTGACAATGCGTGTTCGTTCACGGCGTCAGAGACCTCCTGTGGCAGCGGACCGGAGTTCCCAATGCAAGTTGTGCAGCCATAGCCAACCAGATAAAAACCCAAAGCTTCAAGGTGAGGCCAAAGCCCAGCCTTTTCGAAATACCCAGTGACTACCTGTGAGCCAGGTGCCATAGACGTTTTCACCCATGGTTTGGCTTTCAGTCCGCGTTTGTTGGCGTTTCTGGCAAGTAAACCTGCTGCCAACATCACAGAGGGGTTAGATGTGTTCGTGCATGAAGTGATAGACGCGATCACGACTTTGCCGTGATCTAGTTTCACTTCCCTACCATCCGCAAGCGTCACTGGTACTACATTGTGAGCCCGGCGGTCCCCTCCATTGTCCTTATCTTCATTCTTTTGACCTAAGTCCGACAGGTCATCAAGTTCAAGGGGGTCAGAAGCCGGGAATGTGTTCGCTAAGGCCTTGTCAAGGTCAGTCTTAGAGGAAGCCTCGTCAACATAGTCACCCAGAACCGAGCGGAACGATTCCTTCGCATTAGTGAGCTCAATGCGATCTTGAGGCCGTTTTGGACCCGCAATAGAGGGAACCACAGTTGACAAGTCAAGCTCTAAATATTCCGAATACTTGGCTTCTTTAGAGCCGTCATGCCAAAGCCCCTGTGCCTTCGCGTACTGCTCTACGAGAGCCACCTGCTCATCACTGCGTCCAGTAAGGCGCAAATAGTCAAGTGTTACATCATCAATCGGGAAGATTGCGGCAGTAGAGCCAAACTCTGGAGCCATGTTGCCAATCGTTGCGCGGTTGGCCAGTGGAACCTGACTAACGCCCTCGCCAATAAACTCAACAAACTTGCCAACCACACCGTGCTTGCGAAGCATTTGTGTGATGGTTAGAACTACGTCCGTGGCAGTTGCCCCCGCCGGGATGGCCCCCGTGAGGCGGAACCCAACAACGCGTGGAATGAGCATTGAAACAGGCTGCCCAAGCATCGCAGCTTCCGCCTCAATCCCGCCAACTCCCCAGCCCAAAACGCCCAGGCCGTTGACCATCGTCGTGTGTGAGTCGGTGCCAACACACGTATCAGGGTAAGCCAGGGTCTCACCATTCTCGTCTTTCGTAAACACAGTCCGCGCCAAATACTCAAGGTTAACCTGGTGCACGATCCCGGTTCCTGGAGGGACAACCTTGAAACTTTCAAAGGCCGTCTGCCCCCACCTCAAGAACTGGTAGCGCTCACGGTTACGTTCATATTCGCGCTCCACATTGCGTTCAAAGGCGTCGCGCCTACCAAAGACATCAATCTGTACCGAATGATCAATAACAAGTTCTGCAGGAACCTGCGGTTCGATCACCAACGGATCGCCGCCCATCTTCGCAAAGGCCTCACGCATCACCGCTAGATCAACGACGCATGGCACGCCCGTGAAATCCTGCATGACCACCCGGGCCGGCGTGAACTGAATCTCAACACTTGGTTCAGCTTCAGGATTCCAGTTTGCCAAGGCTTTTATGGAATCAGACGTAATGTTCTCGCCATCTTCATTGCGCAGTAAGTTCTCAGCCAACACCTTCAAGGAAAAGGGAAGCTTATCCAAGCCAGGAACGGCAGCCAATTTGAAGATTTTATAATCCTTGCCCCGAGCCACCAAGGTCTGTTTTGCCTTGAAACTGTCTTTACTCAACTTAAACTCCTTCTGCATTGGTCGATTACAGACTAGATTAAGGCCGCACCCACGTCGCGACCGTTTCGAAATGGTGCGTATGTGGAAACAAATCCCAGGCTCGAATAGCCCCTGGTATAAACCCATGTTTCCGAAGATATTCCATGTCCCGCGCAGCGGATGCCGGATCACAAGCAATCAAAGTCACTTGTTTTGCGCCGGTTTTTGCGATCGCGTCAATGACTGACTTTCCGGCTCCGGCTCTGGGCGGATCAAGGATTATGGAACGAACATCGTTGCCTAACTTTCGAGCCAGTTCCGCTATCGCCCCCGCGTCGACCTCGCCAACAAAAAACTGAATCTGCCGAGCGTTAATGTCAGCGCAGTTTGCTTCCGCATCAGCTACGGCCTGCTCATTGCCCTCCAAAGAGGCCACCTCGCCTTCAGGCAAGGCTGCCTGCGCTAAGAACCTGGTGAATAACCCTGAGCCCGAATACAGTTCCATTATTTTGTCGCCATTTTGTGGATCAAGTTGAGACAAAACGGTGTCCACTAGAGTCTCTGCGCCTTTTGGATGAACCTGCCAAAACCCTCTGGCATCAACTTCAAAAGAGACGTCCTTAACACTCCAAGTAGCGCGAGGCCGGGCAGCTTCCCCCTTCAGGTTCCAACATTTGTCATCCGTCAAAACGAGTGGCTCACTGCCATTTGGAGCGACTAAACGGACTTCTTTCGATCCCCTAAATCGCGCTTTCCATTTCGGATCTGTAAAAACTTTCGAAAACACAGAATCCAGCAGCAAATACTCATTTACCTGCTTCAAGTCATGAGATCTGTACTCGTGCATGGCTAGAGCGCCATCTTCCAAAACTGCAAACTGTGCACGCGTTCGCCGCTCTCCCAAGAACTGAGTTTCATCCTCATCCCCTGGCACGGCCTCTACCGACAAGTCCGGGAAACGCCTGGACAATTGCTCCGCCAAATCGGCGCTGCCTACGCGGCGAAGTTGATCGCGAAGAACCTCACTCTTCCATTTGCGTGATTCACGAGGCGTCATGTGAGACAAGTCACCTCCAATAAAAGGTTTGTCTAAAGTCCGCTCAACTGATGCCTCAATCACCTTCGTGACTTTCGCCCACAAAACCTTCTTTGTGCGGGCCACAATCCGTGCCTCTACGCGCTCCCCTGGCAATCCTCCGCGAACAAAAACCACCTTGCCATCCACGTAAGCAACGCAAGCTCCCCCATGCGCCGGGTTTCCAAGGTATAACTCCACTAGCTCTTTAACCATCCCCTAATGGTAGTTTGGCGCTGTGCAATTCGTTGTAATGGGATGTGGCCGGGTCGGTGCCCGAATAGCCAGTGAACTAGACAGAGCAGGGCATGAGGTCGCAATCATCGACCTTGATGCAGACGCATTTGATCGCCTTGACACCGAATATAAAGGGCGGCGCATAGTCGGAAGCGGGCTACACCGCGGAACCCTAGAAAAAGCCGGGATTGATGAAGCTTATGGGTTTGTCGCAGCTGCAGCAGGTGACAACACCAACATGGTCACGGCGCGGACCGTTCATGAAGAATACGGCGTTGTAAGAGTAGTCGCCCGGATAAATGATCCTGAAAGGGCTGAGTTTTGTGAACGCCTAGGCATACCAACAGTCGCCTCATCGCTTCGAATATCTGCTGCCCTCATAAAACGAGTCCTGCCTCCCACTGAGACAATCGTTTGGGATGATCCAACCGGTTCTGTCAAACTTAGCCTCATTCGCCCAAACGACGCCTGGGCCGGAGTCCACTTTGAAGTCTTAGAAGAAATCACTGACAGCAAAGTCGCATTCGTATCTAGTTTGGCCTCTGTGCATTTGCCAAAAGCGCGCGGATCCGTGCGAAAGAAAGACGAACTATACATGGCCGTCACAAGTGAAACCGAAGCACACGTGCGCAAACTTCTCTCTCAGCCACCGAAGGGACGCCGATGAAAATTGCAGTTGCAGGTGCAGGATCAGTTGGGCGTGCAGTCGCAAAAGAACTGGACTCTCACCGCCACCAAGTGACCCTTATCGATAAAGATCCTAGTGCGATTCGCGTCTCAGAACTGCCAACAGCAGAGTGGGCGTTAGCAGACGCGGGCTCACCCAGGGCTTTAGAAGAGGCCGGGGTGAGAGGTTGCGATGCAATAGTCTGCGCCACAGGGGATGACAAGGTCAACCTTGTTATTTCGATGCTAGCTAAGACAGAGTTTTCGATTCCAAAAGTTGTGGCCCGCGTAAATGACCCAAATAACGAATGGATGTTCACAGACACCTGGGGCGTTGACATACCAACCTCAACTCCAAGGGTCATGGCAACCCTGGTAGAAGATGCAATTACCGTTGGCACCGCGGTAAGACTGTCCACGATCACAGCAAACGAAGTGGGCATTTATTCGGTTAAGGTGCCAGAGCAATCCCCCGTTATTGGGAAAGCAATGTCAGATGTTAACTGGCCCAGTGGAATAGTCATCGCCGGTATCGCACGCTCAGGAACCCCAGTTGCTTCAGGGGCCGTCAATGATCTGCGTGTAAATGACGAAATAATAATCCTTGCAGGCCAAAATCATTTTCTCGAGGTCGAAGAACTCGAATCAATCATCGTCACAAATCACTGAACAAACCACTAGACAAATTACTGGGCTTCAGCGGCATCAACTTCTGGCAATGCCGCTTCTTCATCGTCATCGTCGTCTTCTTCGATTTCAGGGCGCATGTTACGCAGCAAAAGCCAAGTAAGCGCCGCAGCAACCGCAAATAGGGGAAGTCCAAGCGCAATCTTAGCCACGCCAAGAGCCACAACGGCACCGGACAAGTAAAGCGGCACAGTCACGACAAGGCGGATAGCGAACACCCCTACCCAAACCCAAGTGGCATAAACGCACCTGCCATACAAGGTTTTATACGTTGAATCACGCATCCATCCCTTTGGCATAGACCAAAGGAACTGCGCGCCCCAAGCTACAAGAGGCTGGCGGATAACTACCGACAGCAAAAGCCCAAGGCCATACGCTGCGTTTACAAAAATTCCCCACGCATAGTAGTTTTCGGCGCGCCCAGAAGCCAGCGCCCACACAAGGCCTATCGCGATCCCCAGCAGTCCTGAGACAGCTTGCAACGCTGAACTGCGCTGCAACAGCCGCAGGGCCACAAAAATGACTGAGACGGCCGCTGACAGCCCAACAGTCCATCCAAGTGACCCTGTCACGATAAAGGTGACCACAAAAACGACGCCTGGAAGCAATGCCTCCAGAACCCCGCGTACGCCACCTATCACGCTTTGTAGCGAAAACTCATCGCTGCCAATTGCTTCTTGCCATGAACCACTCAACTTTTGAACTCAATTCTTTGAAGGCTTAGGCAAAGTGATAGGAAGCATTTCCATTCTCACCCTTGGCTCTGCCCCTCGATTCACAATAATGCGGTCAATAATTTCTTCGCACTGGCCTCTAGCTGTCGCATCATCCGCAGCTGCCATTCCCTGTAAATCCACCCGCAAAAGCCATCTTGGCCCTTCTATGCCGATGATTCGCAACGGCTGGCGCCCATCAGTTCCATCTGGCATCCTAGCTGGAATCACTGCTGCCAGTTCGGTCCCATATTTAGTGTTGACATCTTCACTAATGCCATTCGCGTTAGCGATACTTTCCGCAACTTGCTCACGAAGTTCAGACCATACACCCCCAGAACGGGGCGCAGCGATCACCGACAACTGAATACCTGACGTACCAGTCACAAGCAAAATACGCCGAAGAGTCTTCTTGTCGTCTTCAAACTGCGCCCTTAGCTGAATACCCGGAAGAGCCGGTACAAAAAGCGAACCCAAATCTAAGTATCCAGCAGGACAAAGTCCGCCTTCACTGTCAATCGGACCCACTTGTTGAGTACCTTCCTCAGTGATCTCCTCACCGTCTTCCTGGGACACAGCAAGTTCTTTTGCCTTCCTACCAAAGAGCGCCATCAGGCGTCACAGTCCGTACAAATCGCTACTCCCGAGTCGTCAACGTAAGCAATCTGCGATGAATGATGAACCAGGAAGCACATGCCACAGGTGAACTCATCTTCCTGCGCTGGCACAACCGGAACAGTAAGTTCCTCCATCGACAAATCCGCACCAGGAAGCTCAAAACTCTCTGCTGCTTCATTCTCATCTTCATCAACATCATTCGACCCGATGTCGGTTCGCCGGGACTTTAGCTCTTCGATAGAGTCTTCAGCGATGTCGTCATCGTTTTTCCGAGGAGCATCATAGTCCGTCGCCACTTTAGATCCTTTCGATCTGTCATGTTTCCGCGGGGATAGTAGCACTTTCCGAGACGCAGCGCCATACCTATCAGAATCGCCGTGTCTCATACGGGAGAATTGTGTCCTCGTTTGGCACGATAATGAGATAAAGGAGGCAGGATGATTGAGCTAGCGTTTCTTGGACGCTCAGGAGATTCACAGAGCGTTATCCTCACTGACGCTGAAGGTGCCCGTTATAGTGTCACGATAACGGATGCTCTTAGGACGGCGGTGCGGCGTGGTGCACCCAGTGAGATTGCTCCAAGTCCAAGGAGAGCAAAACCCCGGCCACGTGACATCCAAGCATTACTACGTGAGGGATTCACGTCCGCGGAAATCGCTGAACGTGAAGAGATCGAGATTGCGGATGTAACCAAGTATGAAGCTCCAGTTCTTGCTGAGCGGGCTTGGGCCATCAGTAGAGCCCAACTCTGCAAAGTTGGTGACGCCGCTGGCAGCCCAATACTTGAGGACCTCGTAATAAACCGACTGGCGGCTCGTGGCGTTGATCAAGAATCCCTTTCCTGGGCAGCGCTTAGGCATGAGGGTGAGGACTGGGAGGTCAGCTTATCTTTCATCCAAAGCGGTGTAGAAAGGCAAGCGACCTGGTCACTTTCACCAGATGCGACCGATATCGAAGCCTTGGATGAAGAAGCAATCTGGCTTACTGAAGCAGCAACTCCGATAACGCCAGTAAGCGCTTTTATTCCAACCAAAGTACAGGTTCCAGCCGATGAAGTTCAGGCTGTGGAGGACTTAGTTGATAAAGCCAATGCTGAAAGAGGAAAGCCTCAACCCATTTTGGAGGACTTATCCGACATCGTTTATGGTGAAGCCGATCCAGAAGAGGCCTCACCAGCTGAAAGAGGTTACTTTCATTCGCGCGCTGCTGACGATATAACTCCATTTGAAGGAAATAACTTTGGGTCAAATCCAGAGGCATTGATATTGCCTCTAAACAGCGCCTCGACCGACACCGAGGAACTGCCCTCAGCAGGGGCGGACTCATCACAAGAACTTTTTGGACTTGCAGAAGCTGGGGTTCAAGAAGTCGAGAAAGTCGAACCGAAAAAGAAAGGGAATAACAGGCGCCCTGTCCCCTCTTGGGACGAAATCGTTTTTGGGTCGCGTACGGACTAACTGTCTCATGCAAGGATCAGAAGAGGGATCTCGACTTCTACATCACTGAAACTGCCGTGAACCCCTACTTGCGCGATACTTGCAGCGGTTTGTGTGCGCGAATCGACAATCACGCTACTTCCCGTGAGCATCGCCACTGCGCTACCAAGCAAGTCCACTCCGGGGCCTTCTCCAAATACATCCGCAAATCGCGCTTTTTCTATCATTACGGCTTTGGAACCTAGAATGTCTTGCCATCTGGCACTGATCGTTTCTTCATAACCCAAATTAGTGTGAACATGAACACATCTACCTTCGCCAGCGATGAGCCTCACACCCTCAGAGAGTCCAGGCTCAGCCGCCAAGTCAATGCGCTCTTCTACGTTCACCATCCCATGGTCTGCCGTTAACACCACGGAAGTGTCCCGCGGCACCCTCCGCAAAAAAGCACCCAGTTCTGCATCAAATTCTTCAAGTTCAGCAATCCACCTGTCCGACCCGACTCCATTTTGATGCCCAGCATGATCAATCTCTGACCAGTAAAGATAAACCAAAGATGGTTCCTTTACCGCACGAATCGCGTTTTCAAATCTTGAGGCAAGAGAGTTGGCACCCATAAATGTGGCTCCCCTCATAGACGCCAGGGTGAGTCCGCTGCTAGCAAACCGCGGTGCTGTCACGACAACAGGGCGCACCTCATCACGTAACTGTTCAAAAAAAGTAGGGACAGGCTGCCACCCAGCTGGGTCATCACAACCCTCAAACTTCAACATGGTCATCACGCCATCACCTTGCGCCACGCTGTAGCCCATCATTCGCGTCGCCCCTGGAAGTTCCCCCGTAGTTAGCGACGTGAGCGCAGCCGCCGTCGTAGAAGGCAAACACGTTGGAAGCACGGTCGCTTCTGGCAGGAAAGAGCGGAGCGTTGGACAATGCGCCTTCCAATCATTCAACACATTCCAGCCAAGACCATCAACCACCACAACAATGCATGAGGTAGATTTCGCAATCCCAAAATCTGGAGCAGCCCGCAAGTTTTGCCCGCACGCCGCGATTGCTGAAGGGAGAATGTCACCAAGCCAAGGGCCTTTAGGATGATGGGGAAAGTCGTTCATATTTATAGATCCTAATGGGCAATGTCACGTGTATTGGAACGACTCCACGAGGTCAGCGATAATGAGCGCATGCCCACTACGATGCAGACACCAGAAGAGCGGATTCAAGAGATTGACGTGTCTTCTGAGATGAAAGAGTCTTTCCTTGAATACGCCTACTCAGTCATCTACGCGCGCGCTCTACCTGACGCGCGTGATGGGCTAAAGCCCGTTCAGCGGCGCATCGTCTACCAAATGGATCAGATGGGACTCAGGCCCGAAAAGGGGCATGTGAAGTCATCAAGGGTGGTTGGCGAGGTAATGGGTAAGCTCCATCCGCACGGCGACGCACCAATTTATGATGCGCTTGTGCGCCTTGCGCAACCTTTCAACCAGCGCGTTCCCCTTGTGGACGGACACGGGAACTTTGGTTCGCTTGACGATGGCCCCGCAGCGCCCAGGTACACTGAGGCGCGCATGGGGGCGGCTTCGCTACAGCTGACTGCGCAACTTGATGAAGATACAGTCGATTTCGTTCCAAACTATGACAATCAGTTCATGCAACCCGAAGTCCTTCCGGCGGCCTTCCCGAATCTGCTTGTGAACGGGGCTTCAGGCATCGCAGTTGGCATGGCAACCAATATTGCACCACATAATCCTGGCGAGGCATTGGCCGGCGCAATCCATTTACTGCACAACCCAGACGCCGATACCGAAGAGTTGATGAAATTCATTCCGGGACCTGATTTTCCAGGCGGCGGCATAATCGTAGATAGCCCCGGAATCGTAGACGCATACGAGACCGGGCGCGGGGCGTTCAAAGTCCGCGCAGCCGTTTCTATTGAACGTGTTAGCGCCCGGCGCATGGGCCTGGTAGTTACTGAGTTGCCCTACATGGTCGGTCCAGAACGCGTGATTGAGAAAATCAAAGACACTGTGAGTTCTGGACGAATGAAAGGGATATCCAGCGTCACAAACTTGACCGACCGTAAACATGGTTTGCGCATGGTGATCGACGTGAAAACGGGTTTCAATCCTGAAGCGGTGCTGGCGCAGTTGTATAAACAGACTCCCTTGGAAGAGAGCTTCTCAGTAAATGCGGTTGCACTGGTGGACGGGCAGCCACGCCTGCTTCCCCTGAAAGAAATGCTGCGTGTTTTCGTTGACCACCGCCTGACAACAACGCGGCGGCGATGCACGTTCCGTCTAGAAAAACGCAAAGAGCGGCTGCATCTGGTTGAGGGTCTACTTCGAGCCATCCTGGATATTGACGATGTGATTGCAATTATTCGTTCTTCAGATGACACAGAAACAGCCAGAGAGCGTCTCATGACTGCTTTTGATCTTTCCGAGGTCCAAACGAACTATATTTTGGAACTTCGCCTTAGGCGCTTAACTAAGTTTTCAAGGATCGAACTTGAGGGCGAGCACAAAGAGCTTCTTGCAGAGATAGCTGAACTTGAAGCGATCTTGAGTTCTGAAGAGATACTGTCAGAGCTGGTTTCTAACGAGCTGAAAGAGACTGCTGCTGCCCTGTCTTCGCCTCGCCGAACAAAAATTGCTGGGGTTGAGGCGGTTGCTTCGCTACCAGAGGTGACTGAGTCACTAGAGATAAAAGATCAACCCTGCACTGTTTTGCTTGGCGCAAATGGCGAAATCGGGTTCATGGCTGGTGAGATTAGTGCGCCTAAAGTCACGTCTGGTATCTGCCGAAGTTTCACGGCAACGAGTACCAGAGGTCAGGTGGCCGTCATCGCAAATGATGGAATAGCACATCGAATAGATGTCGTTTCACTGCCGGCATTATCGGCCGAAGATGACGTGGTTTCATTCGAGGCCGCGGTTTCTTTGGAGGAGCTTGCAGGCATTGAAAACCCGGTCGCAGTTTTCAATCCGCATGGTGAAGTGGTGCTGGGACTTGGCACCAAGCGAGGCATAGTGAAACGGGTTAGGGCAGAGCACCCTGGGAAAGAGAGCTGGCCAGTCATTTCCTTGGAAGAAGGAGACTGCGTGGTTGGTGCAGGGCCAGCGCCGGATACCCACGATTTGGTGTTCATTTCAACTGCTGCTCAACTGCTACGCACCAGTGCAGAGGGGGTTCGCCCACAAGGCACTTCTGCAGGCGGCATGGCAGGTATAAAACTTGGGGCAAATGATTCTGCCTTGTTTTTCGCGGCGCTTGCGCCCTCAGATGATGCCATTGTTGCGACAGTTGCCCAGCAAAGTGGGACCTTAGCTGGGACCGCACTGACAACGGCCAAACTGACTCCTTTAGCCGCTTACCCCTACAAAGGCAGGGCGACTATGGGAGTGCGTTGCCAGCGATTCCTAAAGGGGGAAGACGCATTGGGTGTCGCTTGGGTTGGCGACCACATGCCGATCGCATTTTCTGCAAGCGGCAAACCAGCTCCGCTTCCAGAGGTGAATGAGCGTCGCGATGCGTCTGGCGAACAGATCAAGAGATCAATTGCGTTGATTGGCTAAAGGCTTCTTGCCTGAACGAGATTTCGTTCAGGCAAGATTTGTTTACTGGGTGAAAGCTAACTACAGGCTATACAGACTCTAAATGCGAACAATCTCATTTACACGTCAAAAGAATATGTGCGAGTCTGAAAAGATCGCTCAAATCCGAGATCTTCATAAAAGTCCAAAGCAGACTCGTTAGAAGCAACGCCAACCCCTGCCGCTACTTTAGACATTCCGTGCTCTGCCATTGCATTCATAGATGAAATAACCAAAGCCCTAGAAAGGACATGTCCTGCTTGAGTTGTTTCGACACCTAAAAGGTCAATATATCCTTCGCGCCACCCTAAAGTTTCCCAATCATCTGGGTAAGCACTAACCCTAATAAATCCAACTAAATCCGGCCGATCCCCAGCTTTATCAAGGGCAACAAAAGACCATTCTGGACGTACAGAATCCCGCCCCTCAGACCAGTCGCTAGACGTTGCACCATTTTCCATCAGACGGGAATAAATCCTTCGAGCCTGCATGTCCCACTGGTCATCCCAAGGGCATAGCGCGAATCCCCACGGAAGCTCAGGCACTTGAGGAACATCCACTAGACTCCGTCTCAACTCATGAGACGTGTGCACCCATTTGAAACCCATTCTTACTAAATGCCGCTGTAGTTCTTCTTGATCATCAGAGACATGCGTGAGTATTCTTCCAGAGACATCCTGCAAAAGTTGTGTCCCCTGTTTTATTTGCCAATCAACGACCGCTGCGCCCAAACCACGTCCTCTATAGCCCGGGGCAACACCACCACGCGCTATACAATCCCGGCTGCCGCCCACAATCATTACCAGCGCATAACATACCGGTTCACCAGCAAGAGGGCCATAGGCTGCAACCCCAAGGGTGCCAGCCCAACCACCATCCGAAGATAACCAATCGCGCACTTCACTTAGCGTTGTCCGAAACGGTGGATTATCTACTTCTTCACACCTTGCGATCAACTCATGCACGTATTCAGCGTCATCCAGCGAGATTGGATGCCACTTGGCCAATTGCTCTTGCAGCGGAATGCTTCCTGTAGGGGGCTCTTTCACTTGATCCACACTAGCCGATGAATGGGCCATATTGTGCTAAAAATAACTCAAGCATCAATTTTCTCACGATCAAGACGTGATGCACCATCAATAATGAAGTCTCTGCGTGGTGCCACGACAGACCCCATCAGAAGTTCAAAAGTGTCTTCAGCATCCCGAAGCGCAGACTCATCGCCTAAGGTCACACGGCGCAAGCTTCTTGTTGCCGGATCCATGGTTGTTTCTGCTAATTGGTCCGCATCCATCTCACCCAACCCCTTATACCGTTGGATTGGTTCCTTATAGGTACGTCCGCGGCTTTTTATTTGGGCAATTTCTTGATGAAGTTGTTCTTCGGAATAGGTATAAATAACTTCTTCTTTGGCACTTCCCCGCCGTGTAACTTGGATTCTATGGAGGGGCGGGACGGCAGCATACACACGACCGGCTTCAACTAGAGGTCGCATGTAACGGAAAAACAATGTGAGCAAAAGCGTTCGAATATGTGCCCCATCGACGTCTGCATCAGTCATTAAGATTATTTTTCCGTAACGGGCCATTGACAAATCAAATGTCCGCCCAGACCCAGCCCCAACTACCTGAATAATGTTTGCACATTCGGCATTTGACAACATATCTGCGGTTGAGGCCTTTTGAACATTCAGTATTTTTCCCCGAATAGGAAACAATGCTTGGAACTCACTTGTTCTGGCTGCCTTTGCAGTGCCAAGAGCCGAGTCGCCCTCGACAATAAATAACTCTGAACTTTCCACCGCATTAGACCGGCAATCCGCTAGTTTAGCTGGCAGAGTCGAAGTTTCTAAGGCATTTTTACGCCTAGATATTTCTTTATGCATCCGGGCGCTAACCCGTGCTTTCATTTCCCCGACTATTTTTTCAAGAATGGTTTGGCACTCCTGTTTGTCACCGCGTTTGGACGAAGAAAAACGCTGTTCAATAAAGTCAGAGACTACATTCAAAACAATAGCCTTCACCTGGGCCGTGCCAAGAACTTCCTTAGTTTGACCTTCAAACTGAGGCTCTGGAATACGCACCGTAACAACGGCAGTAAGTCCAGCAAGAATGTCATCACGCTCAACTCGACCGTCTTTGGCCGTAACCTTCAGTTTTCTTGACCGTGACTCTACCTGTTTACGCAGGACTCGTGTAAGCGCCTGCTCAAAGCCAGCAACATGTGTGCCCCCTTTAGGTGTGGCAATGATGTTCACAAACGAACGAACCTCTGTGTCAAACCCGGTACCCCACCGCATTGCCACATCGACATGACAAGTACGCGTGACCTCGACAGGTCTTAAATGCCCTTCTTCATTCAGCTGCTGGACAACTTCGGGGTAATCCCCCGTCCCTTCAATGTGCCAAACATCCGATTGAGCTTTATCTGGTGCTAAGAACTCGACATAGTCGACTAAGCCCCCGTCAAACCGAAACGTCTCAACGCGTGATTCGCTTTCGCGTTCGTCTTTTATGACAATTTCTAAGCCTGGAACCAAGAACGCCGTTTGGCGGGCTCTGTCGGTAAGGCCTGACCAAGAGAATGTCTCTTCTGGGGGAAAAATCTGAAAATCGTGCCAAAATCTAACGCGCGTCCCGGAAGTGTTCTTCTTAGTTTTTCCGACTACCGCGATCTCCCTGGCCTCAGTGAAGGGAGTAAATGGAGAGTTTGGCGAAGTCACGTGGGAGTCGTCGAACTTGCCTGGCTCTCCTCTCAAAAAACTCATCGCATATGTTTTTCCATCGCGGTCAACTTCCACGTCAAGGCGGGCCGAGAGCGCATTTACCACCGACGCACCCACGCCGTGCAGACCGCCTGAACTTGCGTAAGAGTCACCGCCAAACTTTCCACCCGCATGAAGCTTTGTGAAGACAACTTCAACGCCTGACAAGCCAAGACCTGGAACTTCATCAACTGGAATGCCGCGTCCGTTGTCAACTACCGAAACCGAGTGATCTGGATGCAGTGTCACTTCAATAGACGTGCAATAGCCTTCCAAGGCTTCATCCACGGCATTGTCGATTATTTCCCACACGCAATGCATTAGCCCCCGTCGGTCGGTAGAGCCGATATACATTCCTGGGCGCTTACGAACGGCTTCCAATCCTTCGAGGACTGAGAGGTGCCTTGCCGAATACTCTGTTTTCTTACCTGTCACGAAATAATCCTAATTTGTCCACATCGTGGTACTGCCAGAGATTAGCTCGGAAAGACCGAACCGTCACATTTTGTGGCGTTGCTCACGTTTTCTATCTTCTTTTCTTTGTGCCCCTGGCGAACTTTGCCTATAAAAGGTGCGCGCTAAGGCACTTCGGTGGTTCCATGTACTTATGGAAAGCACAACGACATTAGACCGGATGGTAACCCCGCGTCGGGAGCTCACGGCGCTTGACCGCTGCGACTCTTGCGGCGCACGTGCCTGGGTCCGCGCGGTGCTGGGCCCAAGTGAGTTGCTGTTCTGCGCCCATCACGGTGCACAGCACCTCTCAGCGCTATTGATGAGCGCAGATTTTGTCCAAGACGACCGGGATCTGTTAGTCGAAACTAACTGAATCTCGATGCGGCTCGGCCCCTTCTTTGAAGGTTGCCGGGCCGCAATCAATTTCGCCTCATAATAGTTGTTCTAACCACTTGATCAGTCTAGATAGTCTCGTAGAACCTGAGAGCGTGAGGGATGACGAAGTTTGGACATTGTCTTTGATTCAATCTGCCTAATGCGCTCACGAGTAACACCGTAAACTTTGCCAATCTCATCAAGGGTCTTTGGCTGACCATCACCAAGACCAAACCGCATCGAGACGACCCCTGCTTCCCTCTCAGAGAGCGTATCAAGCACCTGATGGAGTTGTTCTTGAAGCAAAGTGAAAGAAACGGCGTCTGCTGGCACTACGGCCTCAGAGTCTTCAATCAGATCACCAAACTCAGAGTCGCCATCTTCACCAAGAGGCGTATGCAAAGAAATAGGCTCACGGCCATACTTCTGAACTTCTACGACCTTCTCAGGAGTCATGTCGAGTTCCACAGCCAATTCTTCAGGAGTAGGTTCGCGTCCCAAATCCTGCATCATTTGACGCTGCACACGAGCAAGCTTGTTGATGACTTCTACCATGTGAACTGGAATGCGGATTGTCCTAGCTTGATCGGCCATAGCTCGCGTGATTGCCTGTCTAATCCACCAGGTGGCATAAGTAGAGAACTTGTACCCCTTCGTGTAGTCAAACTTCTCAACAGCGCGAATCAGACCCAAGTTTCCTTCCTGAATCAGATCCAAGAACTGCATCCCGCGCCCTGTGTATCGCTTTGCAAGTGAAACAACCAAACGAAGATTGGCCTCAAGAAGGTGGTTCTTCGCATTTTGCCCATCCGCTGCCAGGAGTGTTAACTCACGGCGTTGTTTAGGTGCCATTTCGCTGCCACGTTCTTTGAGCTGGAAGTCTGCATAGAGTCCTGCTTCAATGCGGCGGGCAAGATCAACTTCTTGCTCTGCATTCAAAAGAGGCACCTTGCCTATTTGCTTCAAATAATCCTTAACCGGATCAGCAGTGGCCCCAGCAACAGTCACCTGTTGCACTGGCTCATCACCATCATCCGAATCAGAGACTACAAAGCCCCGTTTCTTGACTGCTTCAGCCTTGATACGTTCTTTGTCAGATTCCTCATCTTTTTCGGAATCATCGTCGCCGTCACTGTCATCAGGGTCCGAACTGGACTCTTCTAACACTTCGTCGATTTCATCATCCGTATCAATCTCAACGTCTTCCTCATCTTCTGGGGTTTCATCTTCGTCAAGATCAGGAGTATTTGCCGAAATAGGTTCTTTCTTAGTGACACGCTTTTTCACGGGCTTTATATCGTCATCAGACTTGGCTTCTAGCGCGTCGACAATATCTTTCTTTGCCGAGGCTTTTCTTCCCGCAGTCTTTTTGGCCGGGGCCCTCTTTGCAGCAGGTTTTTTCCTTGCCGCTACTTTTGTGGATTTCGCAGACAACTATGCGCCTTTCATCTGACACGAACACATACGTCTGACGTAATTATAGTACCAGTAGCGTTCAATGCAGGCAATCAACTCGCTGTTTTCTGAGAGCTTAGTGATCGGCGGCCACTACGATGGGCGTATGCAAAATGCGCAAGCGGCTTTATCCCAGACAAAAGATGCTATTGACCACTACATTTGTGAACAAATGCAGCTTCTTTTGCCAACTTTGATAAAGGAGGCCGGAATTCCCAAAAATAGTTTCCCCCCGGAACTGTGGTCTATCTTAAATGCAACCATGATGGGTGGAAAGCGCTATCGGGCACTTGCTGCAGTCATAGGAGCCGCCATGGCCCACGATGCTGAAGAACCCAGCACTGCAACAAAAATGGCACTTCAAACGCCATTTATATGGAACTTAATCTTTGCACTTGAGCTTTATCAAGCGGCTGCACTGGTCCATGATGACATCGTGGACCGCGCAGAAACCCGCCGGGGACTCCCCTCAACATATGTGGCACTTAGAGCTCATCACAGAAGTGAAAAATGGTTTGGTGATCCAAATCATTTCGGGAAGGCTGCTGGCATTCTTGTTGGAGATCTCTTGTTAGCAACGGCCGACTCCCAAGCCGCAAAATGTGACAAAAAAGTCACCAACAGATTCCTTCTAATGGTCCAGGAAGTCGCACTTGGCCAATATCTAGACTTATCGGCTTCCCAACAGGGCCCCGGAACTAATAACAATGAGGTAGAAGACAGCCTCTCGGTAGTTCGCCTCAAATCTGCCCGCTATTCCGTCACTCACCCCCTTACACTTGGGGCACTAGCAGCTGGGGACTCCGACGAAGCTGTGGCGGCAATCGAGCAGGCTTTCGAACCAGTAGGTGTCGCGTTTCAGCTGCAAGACGACCACTTAGGCATTTGGGGTGCCCCCGATGTCACCGGCAAACCAAGTGGAAGCGACATCATCGAGGGAAAACGAACCACGCTTCTAGCTTTGACAGCCAAACACAGCGACAATGATTCAAAAGCACTGCTTCAAAAGATATACGCCAAAGAAAGCCGCACTGCCGAAGACGTTGCAGTAGTCCAACGCATTATGGAACAGTACGGGTTGGCCCCTCACCAAAAACTAATCGAAAACGCAACAGAGGAATCCACAAAAGCTATTCAACGGCTCGCGATCTCACCTGGTGCCAAAGCACTGGCAAAATGCCACGCAGCCAACCTAACAAAACGTTCATTTTGAAGCACAAAACAAGCAGCCATTAGCAGGAAACTCTGGAATCCAGAATCTAGAATCCCAAGGCCTAGAATCCCAGGGCCTAGAATCCCAGGGCCTAGAATCCCAGGGTCTGTGCAACTCGATTAACGTCTTTGATTTTCCCTTGCCGTAAAAGCGCGATCGGAGTGTCCCCTAAGGCCTCGTCAATCTCAAAAAGCCACGTGATGATCTCTTCAGGTTCGAAACCTGCATCCCTCAAAAGGGTGATAGTGCCGGACATTGGGACAAGTTCGATTTCTCCGCCGCGGTCCAAAAGGAAATCTTCTGGCACGCACGACTGACCGTTCCTAGACACAACCACCAACTTGTTTTCATTATCAAGCTGACGAATCCTGGTTCGCGGGACTCCGAGGCGCATGGCAGCTGTTTTTGCGGGAATAAAGTGAAGTTCGGTCATAGGCACGATTCTACCTGCGCGCCTTGTGAGAATCGGCCGCGCACCTTGTAGACTTCCCGTGTGGATTCTGCCTCATTGCCACCAGATCCTCTGGTTGGACAGACAATTGATGAGCGCTACACCATCACTGCACGCCTAGCCCGCGGCGGAATGGCAAGCGTTTATTTGGCGACCGATGCAAGGCTGGACCGACCAGTTGCACTGAAAATAATCCACCCTCATTTGGCGGACTCAGATCAGTTCACTGCCAGATTCCGGCGCGAAGCACGCTCAGCTGCCCGAATCTCACATAAAGGCGTTGTCCCGGTCTACGACCAAGGAACAGTGGATGGCCAAGCCTATCTTGTGATGGAGTTCATTGATGGACCAAACCTTCGTTCAGTCCTCACAACAAATGGGCCTCTATCAATCGGGCAAGCCCTAGATTTCACGGCCCAAATACTTGAGGCTATGGCAAGCGCACATGCTCAAGGGGTAGTCCACCGCGACCTCAAGCCAGAAAATATCCTCGTCAGCAAAGGCAATAACCTCAAAGTCACTGATTTTGGTTTGGCGCGGGCAGCTTCAGAGATATCCTTGTCGTCAACCGGATCAGTACTCGGCACCGTCGCGTACCTGGCCCCTGAAGTGGCTGGATATGGTATTTCTGATGAGCGCACTGACGTTTACGCAGCCGGGTTGATGCTTTTTGAAATGCTCACGGGCACCGTGCCGTGGGAGGGCGAAGTTCCGCTTCAAGTCGCATACGCACGCATTAATGAAGACGTTCCACCAGTCTCATCTATCATCGGCTCTCTACCACAAGCAGTAGATGCTTTAGTTATGCGGTTTTGTGCCCGTTCTCCGGAAAACCGTCCCGTGGACGCTGGTAGCGCACTGAAAGAACTAAACGATGTGCGCCGCAGCCTTACCCCCCAAGAGCTAGATCAACGGTTTGTGGCCCCTGCAAGGGACGTCAATCACAAAGGCACCCAAGCAGTTGGAGTCTTAGGTGCCACCACGCCGCTACCAGTCAAAGCCCAAGTAGTGCGAACCTCAGGTACCACCAGCCGGACGCAAGTGACCAAGCGGCGCAATAAGGTGCCCCTGATTGTTTTAATCGTGCTTTTGTTTGTTGGTGCAGCAGCTGCCGGACTCTGGTGGTGGACAGCATATGGACCTGGCGCGTATGTTGACGTGCCAAAGGTTGCTGGACTTGAACAAGAAAAGGCAGAGGAAGTTCTTGGAGAAGCCGGGCTAGAAGTTCTAGTCTCTGAGGACAACTCAGATGACGTCGCTGCTGGGAAGGTGATAGAAAGTCGCCCAGATAGCGAGGAGCGCGTCCCCAAGAATACTGTCGTTACACTTTATGTCTCTAAAGGCATAAAAATGGTCAAAGTGCCAAATGCTGTCAATCAGACTCAAGAACGAGCCAAAACACTGATTGAGAAGACAGGGCTTTCTGTTGGCAAGGTCGAGGAAATCTGGTCTGAAACGGCTCCTGCAGGCACCGTGTTAGAACAAAACCCGAAAGCCAACGCCAGCGTCCAACATGACACGTCCGTGACACTGAAGGTATCAAAGGGCCGCCAGCCCCTTGAAGTCCCCTCAGTTGTTGGTATGAACCGCGAAGACGCCAGGGCTGCCATAGAAGCTGCGGGACTAGTAGTGTCCGAACAAGAAGGCTACTTCGACCAGGTCGAAGTAGGGATAGTCGCCACACAAGACCCCGCGCCAGAAGATGGAACACTATTTCGCGGTGATACCGTAACGTTCGTTGTTTCGCTTGGGCCGGAACTGTTTGAAGTTCCAGACGTAGTCGGAATGGATGTTGACGAGGCGACACGGATTCTGAAAGACGCCGGCTTCGAAGTCAAAGTCAACCGAATTGCGGCATTCTTCAACTTCGTTGGAGCCCAAGACCCAGAAAAAGGGACAATGGCCAAAGCTGGCACCTTGATTACCTTGTCAGCTGTCTAGAATCCTCTAAAGCTCTTTTAGGGCAAAACCAGCTTCTTGATCAACATCAACGCTTAGTTCCTCTGGCGTCAACTTGCGTGCAAGTTCAGCAACCTGGAAAGCAATCTCCAAAGATTGTTGGTGATTCAAACGCGGATCCACCAGCGTCTCATACCGCCGCTCTAGGCTCTCTGCATCAAGGTGCTCTGCCCCACCGACTACTTCTGTGACGTCTGCACCTGTCAACTCAACATGGATTCCGCCAGGTACCGTACCCAGTTCACGGTGAACCCTGAAGAATCCCTCAACTTCGCGCATTATCGTGTCGAAGTCCCGAGTTTTATATCCATTCGGCGATGAGATCGTATTGCCGTGCATAGGATCTGACATCCAGGTAACTGGTCTTCCGTCTGCTCTGGCTGCTTCAACTAGCTTCGGTAGCGTGTCATGAACCTTGTCAGCGCCCATCCGCACCATCAAGGTTAATCTGCCCTCTTCACCCTCAGGGTTCAGCCGATCAATGAGACCCGTTACTTCCTCGGCAGTCGCAGTAGGACCAAGTTTGACGCCGATAGGGTTTCGCACTTTCGACAAGAGCTCAACATGGGCCTCATCCAGTCCCCGAGTGCGCTCACCAATCCACAAGAAATGCCCTGAGGTGTCATACAACCTACCGGTACGTGAATCAACCCGGGTCATCGCGGCCTCGTAATCCAAAAGCAAAGCCTCATGTGACGAATACAAGTCAACTTCACGAAGCGACGCATCATCTGCCCCAGCAGCTTCAACGAAACGCACAGCCCTATTGATTTCCTCAGCCAAACTCTCATACCGGGCATACGCCGGATTCGAAGTGAAACCCCGATTCCACTCATGCACGCGCCGCAAGTCTGCATAACCGCCTTTAGTGAATGCACGAATCAGATTCAAAGAAGCCGCCGACATATGGTACATCTCAAGTAAACGACGCGGATCTGGAATACGCGCTTCCTCAGAGAACTCAAAACCATTCACGGCATCACCAAGGTATGAGGGCAAAGAAACCGACCCGCGAACCTCAACAGGTGAGGACCGCGGTTTCGCGTACTGCCCTGCAATGCGACCGATCTTTACAACCGGCAATGAGCTCCCATAAGTGAGAACGACCGCCATTTGCAGCAAAGTTTGGATTTTCAAACGCAACTGGGTGGCAGTTGACTCCGCAAACGTCTCAGCACAATCGCCCCCAACTAAAACGAAGGCCTCTCCGCGTCCAGCTGCCCCTAACAAGGAGCGCAAGCTGTCGACCTCCCCCGCAAACACTAAAGGAGGTCGACTTCGCAGTTCAGTACAAACAGCCGCTAGTTCTTCGGCGTCTGGATACTGAGGCTGATGTTTAGCTGGCAGTTCGCTCCACGTATCCCAGGGGCTTTGCCGCGGGCGATCTGCCACCATCAGTGCGCCGAAGACTTTGCAGCAGTGAACGGTTGCCCAATCGTGCTCATGAGAGTTTCAAACCAAGGCACAGAAATATCAAAGGCTTTTCCGCCTTCAATCCTGGGGAAAGCAATGGCCGACAACTTGTCACCATTTTCCTCATCGTTACCTATCACGCCTGATTCACCGCGCATTGCGCAATCAACTGCTAGATCGACCATGGATTGGATCAAATGCAGGTCATACTTGTTGGCCTTTGCTGAACGCGCAAAATATCCTGACTTTTGCACCATGACTTTTTCTGCGCCAAGCCTTTCAGAAAATTGGCGAGCAAACCACAAACCAGGATTAATCTCATCCAACCGGACGTGGCCGAACGGATCACGGACAATGGTCTCACCACGTTCTTCCATCTGCGCCAAGATTTCTGGAACCCCTGCGCCTTCAGATAAGAAGATGTTGACATTGCCAACCTCATCCATGACAGCCTTCAAGCGTTCGGCCTCCCCATCAATATCAATAGCAATCTCAGGAAGATAAAGCGCATGAGGGGACCAGCGTTCTTCCGAAAGTCCAAGCGCTGGGGCCCATGTTTGCTTGCCTACCCAATCGACATACTTGCGGGTTGTTTCTGCTGCAAGCCAACCACAATGACGTCCCATGATTTCGTGAATGATGAGCATACGCGGGCCACTGCGATGCTCGCCAATGACGTTTTGGGAAAAGATCGCCCCTTGTTCTGCAGCAGTATCTGCACCCAACGACTGCCTGATTGGCACAATGTCATTGTCAATAGTCTTCGGCAGACCAACAACAGTTAAAGCGTAATCATTTTCGGCCAAATAAGCCGCAAGATCCGCTGCAGTTGTATTCGTATCGTCCCCGCCAATTGTGTGAAGAACATCAACGCCATCAGCGCGCAATTGTTCCGCTGCAACAGCCAGTGGGTTCTCACCTTCTTTCACGAGGCCACGTTCCACAAGGTTCTTTGCGTTCGTGAGCTTCACACGGGAGTTCCCAATTGGTGATCCACCGAAATCCAAAAGTGTTAGTGCTTGCTCCCTTGCTTCCTCGTCAAAAGTCACATAGTTCCCAGTCAGAAGGCCATGGTAGCCGTGTTGGTATCCGATTATTTCGATGGAGGGATCAAGTGAGGTGTAACGCTCAATCAGACCGCCAACAGCGGCGGACAAGCACGGTGCGAAACCACCTGCGGTAAGAAGTGCAACACGACGAACAGTCACGAGCGGACCTTTCTGGTTTGGATTAGGTTTTCAACAAACAGGGCTAGTCTACTAGTCAGCAGAGCCTTCTACTGGCTCGTCCGAACTGGTGGTATCAGAAGCTTCTGATGGAAGATGTCCGCTATTGGGAACTGGTCCATCGAATGCGCCTTCCGCGGCTAGTTGCGCTTTAACGTCTGCCGCATAAGCATCCACATATTCTTGCCCAGACAGCAACATGAGGTTATACATGATCTCATCTGTCACTGCGCGCAGCACATACCGATCCTTGGCAAGTGGGCGGTAACGCGAAAAATCAAGCGGTTCACCAATCACAACACCAATGTCAGTTCTGCTTGGTACTTTTTGCCCAATCGGTTGAGCAGCGTGCGTGCCAATCATGGCCACAGGGATCACTGGAGCCCCCGATTCCAATGCCAGGCGCGCCACCCCCGTCTTGCCTCGGAAAAGCCGCCCATCTGGACTACGCGTCCCTTCTGGGTATATTCCAAATAGCTCACCAGCAGCCAATCGGTCTAAACCTGCTTGGAGTGCAGCGTGCGCAGCTTTGCCACCAGTGCGATCAACAGGAATGGTGCCAACGGCCCGCATGAAGTTTTTGGTTGCCCATCCTTTCACGCCTTTGCCCGAAAAGTAGTCGGCTTTGCCCATAAAAACGACTTCACGGTCAATGAGCATTGGCAGAAATACCGAATCCCACACTGCATTGTGGTTTGATGCAAGGATTGCTGGTCCCTCAGCTGGAATATTTTCCTTGCCTCGAACCCACGGCTTGTACACTCCCTTGAGCACCGGACTGCCCACTGACTTCAGAACATTGTAGAAACCCACAGTCCCTCCCTCTCTCAAAGCCTCAGCGGTTTTAGAGTTTACCGCGACTATGCTTGAAACATGATTACTGCCATCGTAATGATCAACTGCTCAGTTAACGCTATTTCTGATACAGCCCAGCTACTTGCAGAAATTGAAGAAGTCTCCAAGGTCTACTCTGTTACTGGTGACGTTGACCTTGTTGCAATAGTAGAGCTGAAACGGTACGAGGATCTCTCGCGTGTCGTGACCGACGGTATTGCACGAACGCCTGGGGTCGAAAAAATCAGCACGCACCTAGCATTTCGAACGTACTCATCTGACGAACTTGAGCACGCGTTCCAGCTTGGTCTGGATTAGAGTCTGAGCAAGTTAGACGCTGACCTTTTCGTGTCTTAGCGTCATTGCCCGGTATACATTCCGGTGCCACTTTTGTTCATTCTTTTCGCGAGGCTTCCTCATGGGACTTTCTCGCTAGGCTTATTCTGGTCTGATGTCCTCAGAGCTAAGTTTCGCCCACGTGTGAAGTGTCTCTAGGGCTTTCCCTTCCGTTATGGCTGCGCGTGCCCGTGTAGCTGCGTCCGTTAGACGCTCGACTAAGGTCTTGCCTTCCGCGTTGTGCTCATAAGCTACGATTCCGGCGGCTGCATTTATCACGACCGCGTCAGAGACAGGACCTGTTGCCCCGCCAAATACGTCGAGCGCGGCCTTGGCGTTCTCAGATGGGTCTCCTCCAACAATGTCGTCTAGGACGCTGCGTGACACACCCAGGATTTCGGCTGGATCAACAATCTGCTTTTGTGTTTCCCCGCCGCGAACCTCCCATATGGCGGCAGGTTCAATTGTAGAGAGTTCGTCGAGGCCGCGTTCAGTTCCGCGAAAAATCAGAGCACGGTTTCCTCGTCTAGCAAAAACTCCGGCCACAAGTGGTGCTAGATCCAGGTTCGCAACGCCAATGGCGCTTGCCTCTGGCCTGGCTGGGTTGGTGAGGGGACCCAAAACATTGAACACTGTTGGGAATGCAAGGGCTTGCCTGACCGCAGCAGCGTGACGCATGGAGGGGTGATAGTTGTTGGCAAACAGGAATGCAATCCGCGCTTTTGAGAAACTCTCTGCTAACTGCTTCGGAGTGGTTTGTAAGTTCACCCCTAAAGCCTCAAGAACATCAGCAGAACCAGATGAAGACGTCGAAGCCCGGTTTCCGTGCTTCACCACAGGCACACCCACAGCAGCGATCACAATGGCAGCCATCGTAGAAATATTGACAGTGTGGGCTTGGTCACCACCGGTCCCCACTATGTCTACGACATTGCTTGGAAGGCTGACTGGGCGTGCACGATCACGCATTGCATCTGCAAGCCCATGGAGTTCATTTGTCCCCACGCCCCTCATCGCAAGTAGCGACAGGAAACTGGCAAGTCGAACCTCTCCTAGGTCTCCATCCATAATCTGGCCCATGAGGTCGCAGGCAGCGTCATATGTCAGTTGACCACCAGCGACAAGGTCTGGGGCAACACTCTCCCACGTCGTCATGCGGCGGCGCGGATCGCTTTGCTAAGAGCTTCCTGAAGATCTAGCGGGTCAAGTGGGTCATAAACAATCGACTCTGCGCCTGCCCAGTCCGCCAACCATTTGTCTTGTGGACGGGCCACTAACAAGACCATTGGTTCACTGGCATTTTGCTGTGTCTTCAAATCGCGGGCAACTGACATGCCACCCTCTTTGACCGTTTCTGAATCAAGAACCAAGACTGAGGGAGCATTTTCTTCGTATTTGAATGCGACCCCATCTGCCGAAGCAGCCTCAACCCAGTTGATCGTAGGTAAGTCTTTGTCGGGCTTTAGTCCGACTCCTTCAATAACAGCGCGTCTGCGGGCGCTGTTGTCACTAAAAACAAGAACAGTTATTTCTTCATTCTTCATTGAAGCGTTCCTAACCTTGCGGGACTGCTGCCACGATATCTACCACAATAAACGACGCGGTATTTATTTCTTCCGATCTGGGTTGGACAATGAGGATCCTGGAACCTACGTGCTGACCAAGTAGCTCAGGTGCAGTACCACCTAATTGTTCTGGCCTCTCAGCCCAAGTGGATTGCACAGTGCTTGCCCCCCAGGTACCTCCAACCAAATGGACTATGACAGAATCCGTATCAGTTACTACTGGACCTGTTCCTTCAGCTAATACGACTGTTTGAGCCTCTTTTGGTTCTTTTGCCGACTGGTTGAACTTGACTTCAGGTTCTTCCCCTAGTTCCCCAGAGATTTCGATACCCCCAGGAAGCTCGTTTTCGGTCAGTTTTGCATCCTTTAGAATCGCTGGATCAACTGTGTAAGTGTCTTGTATTTCGACGACAAATACTAAAGTTGCATCACCTGGAATGGCTGGTGGATTTCCATTTGGTCCATATCCGTAATCAGAAGGAATCACAATCTCAACAGTGTCGCCGACATGGGTACCAGCAAGCCCCCATTTCCATCCTTTGATGACGGCGTTGAGAGAGAATGTCGCAGTCTGGCCTCTATCAAAAGAAGAATCAAACTGAGAGCCGTCTTCCCACAAGAACCCTGCATAGTTCACGGTTAAGGTGTCGTCCGGAAGTACTTCCGCGCCATCGCCCTTCTTTAGGGTCTTGACTGAAATGTCCTTCGGCGGATCCTCTTTAAGTGGCTTCATTTTCGGAATGCCATCATCAGAAAAAGAGATACCAGGAATGCCCCCATCGGGCTCGCGCACCACCTTTGGTGCCTCTTCGCTGGCATCCAAATTGGTTCCGGCTTCGCTTGGTTCTCCCGTGACCGCACCAGACTGAACGTTCTCGTTGCTTTGCGTGGTTTGATCTGATTCTCCGTTATCGCTCCCTGCACACGCAGAAAGTGACAAAGCGACGGCCGCAGCGGCCAAAAGAGAAATTGTTCTACGAGTATTCATAATCAGTGGAAAGACTCCCCGCAAGCGCATGTCCCGGTGGCATTGGGATTATCGATTGTGAACCCTTGGCGTTCAATTGTGTCTGCGAATCCTATGTTCGCGCCTGCCAAATATGGCGCACTCATACGATCAACTACCACCTCTACACCATCAAAATCGCGCACTAAGTCGCCATCAAGAAGCCGCTCATCGAAATAGAGCTGATAAATCAGTCCAGAGCATCCGCCTGGCTGTACTGCAACGCGAAGACGCAAATCATCGCGTCCTTCTTGCTCAAGTAGACTCTTCACTTTTACGGCCGCTTCGTCAGTAAGCGATACCTCATGTGTGGGAAGTTCGGTCTGAACATCAGACATTTTTGGCCTCCATTAGGTTCGTGCGCCTTTACTCTACGCACCTCATTTACTTGTTGCTAGTGACTCCAGGAACAGTGCTTCGGCAATCGTGGCACGTTCAAGGACGAAGCGCGATGCGGACTCATCCTCAGAATGAGCATTAGAAGCAGGGTCTTCGACCCCCGTGACTAGTATCTCGGCACTTGGAAATGCTTCAGCGAATGTTGAGATGAAAGGAATTGATCCTCCCACTCCAATCGAAACAGGGTCAGTGCCCCAAGCTTCTTTCAAGCTAAGAGCGAACCTTTTGGATGCATCCCCATCGGTAGCTAAGTAGCCGGGACCTTGTTCACCCGAGGTTACTGTCATTTCTACGCCGAACGGGCGGTTTTTTTCGAGGTGCCGCTTCACGGCCTCGTAAGAATCCTTTGGCGCTGTCCCCGGGACTGTCCGCACGCTTAATCGAAATGAACATTCGGGGGCAATAGTGTTAGAAGCCTCTGCAGTTGGCCGAACGTCCATTCCAATCACGCCGATTGCTGGTTTTGTCCAAACGCGGGCCGCTAAGTCACCTTCACCTGCAAGTTCATATCCAGGGACTATTCCTGCATCGCGTCGAAAATCCGATTCTGCCCATACAACGTCGGCCGTATCTGTGCCACCTAAGCCCTCAACTGCAACATTGCCTGCATCATCATGAAGGGAAGCGATCAGCTTTGAAGCCAAGATCACAGCGTCCAGGATGGGTCCGCCAAACATTCCTGAATGCACCGCATGCTCAAGGACCTTCACGTGAACATCCACGTCGACTACGCCCCGAAGTGACGAAGTCAACGCTGGGGTGTCTACTGTCCAGTTGTTGGAGTCCGCAACGATAATCACGTCTGAGCGGAGTTCTTCTTTAAATGTTTCTAAGAAGTTTTCAAAGGAAGGTGAACCAACCTCTTCTTCTCCTTCAATGAAGACTGTCACGTTTATGGGAAGGTCTTTTGCTAGGTGCTTCATTGCACCATAGTGAACTATAATCCCCATCCCGCAATCAGCGGAACCTCTACCGTAAAGTCGGTCACCAACCTCCGTTAGGGCAAGCGGCTCATACTTCCACCTGCTTGTTTCACCGATTGGCTGAACATCGTGGTGTGCGTATAGCAAGACTGTTGGGAACTCATCTCCTACATGCTTGCGGGCTAAAATAGCTGGGCGTCCATCCGAGCCATCTGGATTCTTCGCGACGCGAATCTCGGCGTCCATACCAAGAGAGGCAAAAAGGTCACGCACATATTCTGCGCTCCTTCTCACATCTTTACTGTTTTGAGGAAGCGATGAAATCGATGGAATTTCGACTAAGTCAGAAAGCACTCTGACAAGCGATGGCGAGTCGTCCGATATAAGTTTTGCGATTTTTCCCATGGTCTCACTGTAACGTGCATGTGGCTTCTCTAGGTTCACCTCGATTACCCTAGTGGAGTGACGCAAGAGGAAAAGCAGAAAAAAAAAGGGGCACCTACCCGAAGTCGCAAGGAAGCAGAAGCTGCCCGCGCGAACCCATTGGTACCAAAAGACCGCAAGCTAGCCAAGCAGATTGAGAAAGAAAAGCGTTCGGAAGCTTTTGCTCGCGAGCAAGAAGCACTTCAAACTGGTGATGAACGCTATCTTCCTTATAGGGATAAAGGACGCGTGCGCCGTTTTGTCCGTGATTGGGTTGATGCTAGGTGGTCAGCATCTGAGTTTTTGCTTCCCACGATGCTTTTAGTCCTCATTGGGACGCTTGCTGCTGGTTTTTTTGCCCCAAATACCAGTCAGACAGGCGTTGTAAGTTTGATTTTTATCATCGCCCTTTATGGCCTATTCCTTGTGTCTATTATTGAGGCCGTAATTGTTTGGTTCCGACTGAAGAAACGTATCAAGACACGTTATCCGAATGACAATATTCCCCGCGGAACCTGGTTTTATGCTTATTCACGAATGTTAATGGCCAGGCGGTGGCGCTCTCCAAAACCACAGGTCAAACGCGGCCAGTTTCCTAATACGAAACCAAACCGCTAATCCCACCAGAGCCTGGTCCATATTCCCCCAGCTAAGTCCCTACTTATTCGCATGTCATCTGGCTTGTTTATATAAGTTAAACGTGGCAGATGGGAGGCTAGCCATTCCCATGCCTCGTCTTTTTCCTTTCCACGCACCCAAAGCGTATCGAAGCTGATTCGCTCATCTTCTCGTGGTGGATTCACTCTGTATCCCCCAAGCAAAACGCTTCCGATGTTCGTAAGCGTGACGCGAATCATCTCATCGTTGGTTGGGGCGCACCCTTGACTATCGTTGAGGGCCCGACTGCTCATACAACTGGCAATGACATGAACAGATCCTGGACCAACTTGGTCAAACCAAGTACAGCCCCCGCTATCTACCCCAGTCCAGTAATGTCGCAGCGCCGATTCGATCTCTTTGCATGTGGTCCAACCTGGTTTTAGTTGCATAGCTTCTCCTTTTCAGATCCAGGTTGTCGGGTTTATTCCAAAACCCAAAAACGAAGATCTGAAAGCTGGGGATAACCAAAAGTATTTGCACTGTGGATAAGGTGCCATGCATTGCTTTTGCCGCATCTAAGTCACCAAAGAGTATTTCTAAAATGCCGTTTAGCGCAGCCAACTTCACTGTCTTAGCTGGAAGAAGGCAATAGCTGCAGCCGTCGCAACATTCAGGGAATCAACATTCCCAGCCATCGGGATACTGATGCGCTTGTCCGCGCGGGCCATCGTTTCACCCAGAAGACCCGGCCCTTCAGACCCAACAATCAAAGCAACTTTTTCGGGCCGCAGTGCCTCGCTCAGGTTCACTTCACCTTTTGGGGAAAACGCCCATGTCTCGAAGTCTTCCAACACCTCTAAAGCAGGCCATTTACTCAAGCGGGTCCACGGTACTTGGAACACCGCGCCCATTGAGACACGGATGCTGCGCCTGTAAAGAGGATCGGCGCATGTAGGGGTGATCAAGACAGCATCCACACCAAGAGCTGCTGCGTTTCTAAAAATCGCACCTACATTGGTGTGATCCACTAATCCCTCAAGTACTGCCACAGTTCGCGCGCCTGCAAGGATTTCGTTTGGCGAGGGCAAATCATGCCTCTGCATGAGAGCCAGTGCCCCGCGGTGCACTTTGAATCCTGTCACCATCTCAGTTTGGGCCTCGGGCAAAACAAATACTGGCGTGTCAGATTCTGTCAAACTGTCAATGCGGCCTTTCGCTTTCTTTGCCCATTCGCTAGAAACCAGCATAGAGATAGGTACGTGTCCCGCCATTTTTGCGCGTTCAATGACATTCCAAGATTCGGCGATGAAGACTCCATTGGCGGTTTCCCATTTTGTCCGAAGTTGCACGTCTTTCAAGTTCATATATGGACGCAAATTATCGTTTGGCTCATTGACGTCTACTTCAATGAAAATGCTCATTGAGTGGGCCTTGTTTGCCTCACTGCGCGCAGAGCATATTCGTCGCCATCTTTGCCTTCCAACAACTTCTGGATAATATCCACGGTGTCTTCCCAGCCTTTGGTGGCTAGCGTGGCCCACCCAGCAGCTTTCACAGGATAGTCGTTGCCACGTTCATCTAAGCGGTCGCCAATAAAAAGCATGTCCTCCTTGGCAATCCCAGTTACCTCGCAAAGCATGTTCATGCCATAAGCCTTATCAACGCCTTTGGCTGTGATATCTACAGAAGTTGATCCGCCTCCCCGCACTTCCAAACTTGGAAGATCTGTCGCCACAGCTTCCACAAGCCTTGCCTTTTTAGAACCGTCAGGGTCCCAAGCGCGTTTGGCGTCGATTGGAGCGCTTTGTCCGAGGGCGGAAAATGTGATCTGCGATTGACGGTCCTCTATTACCGGCCCCCAGGTTTGCGATTCCCAAAGATTCAATTCTTTTGCGTGCTGGGTTAGCGAACTGATCGCTTGTTCTTTTTCTTCATCTGTTAGGTCATGGGCATAGACACACGTCCACTGAGAGTCAATAAACCGGTAGTATCTGGTACCACATGTTGGCATTAGATGCAATCGTTCAAGCAGGTCAGATGGCAGCTCAAGTCCGTCCAATAGCTGACTTTGAAACTGCGCAAACCTGCCACCACTTATGATGGAAATAGGCACTTGTTTCACAAGGTTAGCAAGCGATTTGCTCATTGGCGCAGGCAGGGAGCCTTTAGAAGGCGCTAGAGTGTCATCTAGATCGAAGGCAATTAGTTGGTAACGCACGACGGTAACTGTATCCCGTGCAGACAACAAGGGAGGAGTATCCCATTTGGCAAACAAGCGTTCGCCAAGTGCTCCAACAAAAAACCATGCGAAATGAGACTTTAGGAACAGTTTTCGGCCACCAGTCGGTATGCTTATCACAAAAGTCCCGTTATTTAGAATCGAGAACAACGTGACGTATCCAAATCAGTCTGAGACTCCCGCTCAGAGGATAATGGATGGCGCTCGCCAAGCTTTCCTTGCGTTCGGATATGATGGCGCAGCAATGCGGACAATAACCGAGTACACGGGTTATTCACAAGCGGGAATCTCACACTATTTTGCTAGCAAGGCAGACCTTTTTTCCGCAGTGGCTGAAGAATCGTTCCGTGAGGTTGAGCGCGCGTTTGCGCTTGATGGAAATAGTGATCCAATCACTTCCATCTTTAAGATTTGGCGATCGTTGACGCGCATTCGCGACCACGTAGCTATGAGAACAGTCACAATTGCCGAGGCTTCCGTCGCCGGACATCCGGCACGCGACCAAGCTATTGCGTCAATGCATCGCATGCGCGACTCTCTTGCCGCCAGGTTCCCTGAGATTGATCACATAGATGTGTTCGCTGACATCTTCCGCGGACTTGAGAAAAACTGGTTGTACGACGCCTATCTTGATGGCGCTTCAATCCTCAAAGACGCCTACTTAGCCTTATCTGGTTCATCAGCAAAAACCGCTGAACCACTTACGCCAGACGAAATATCTGATGACTGGGAACCAGAGTTTGAACATCTCATCGACCCGTTCATTGACCACGACCTTGACGCGCATTTAGAAGATGAACGACGTCAAAGCATTCTTGGTGCCGCAATGAAAGTCTTTGGCATGCGCGGATACGTCGGAGGCTCTCTTAGGCATATAGCAAATGAACTAGGGGTCACCCACCCTGCATTACTTCGACACTATCCATCAAAAGACACGCTGTTCAGGGCAGTCCTTGAGCGCCACGACGTCGGCATTTCGCCTCCACGAAAGTCAAAGGGGCCACGCCAGGCATTACTTCGACACATTCAAAGATGTATTGCGCTTGAGGACGTAGAAGGCCTGATTCCCCTGTACACCGCCATTGATGCGCGCTCATTCCTTCCGGGAACTAGTTATCACGATTTTTTTGTGAAACAGGGCAGACAGCTCATGGCAGTCGAAAATCACGTCTTTACGGGCATTCACGCTATAGGCCAATTACGTCCAGATCTGAATCCACTTCGTCAGGCAGAGGCTTACCAAGCTCTTTGGGATGGAGTGCAAACTCGATGGGCGCTTCATGAAACCGAATCAACGTACCGCCCACTTTCTATTTATGTGGATCGCATTCTTGTACCCCGCCTCGGCAATGAAGAACTAAGCACTGTGAAGCTGACGCGTGAGGATCTTCACGAGGCGTCTAGAAAGTAGCTTTTCCACTTGGTCCAGGTCTTGATCAGTGTTTCAATTGTTTACAAGTCCGTGGCATGATCTTCCGCGGAGTATCGGGGCCAACACCTAGGAGAAGCCGTGCCAAGACGAGACCAAAAGGCAATATTGGTTTTGGAAGATGGGTCGGTTTGGAAAGGGAGCGCATGGGGCGCCCTTGGGGAAACCCTGGGTGAGATTGTGTTTTCGACGGGTATGACTGGTTATCAGGAGACACTGACAGACCCGTCTTATCATCGCCAAATCGTGCTCATGACTGCCCCCCACATTGGGAATACGGGGGTTAATGAGGAAGATCCTGAGTCTTCTCGAATATGGGTTGCAGGGTTTGTGGCCCGCGAACCTGCCCGGCAGTTTTCGAACTGGCGCGCAACGGGCTCTCTTGATAATGCGCTGATTGACCAGGGAATAGTCGGGATTTGTGAGATTGATACCCGCGCAGTGACCCGGCGCATTCGCGAATATGGATCAATGAAGGCGGGGATTTTTTCTGGAAATGCCCTGCCCGATGTTTTATCTGAGCATGAGAAAGCAGAGCTCATCGGGCGCGTTCAAAAGCAGCCTTCTATTCATGAGTTCGATCTTGCCGCGGAAGTGAGCATTACTGAACCGTACGTTGTTGAACCTCTTGGCAACGTTCAGCCTGTGGGTACTGTTGTGGCAATCGATTTAGGAATTAAGTCGATGACCCCTATGCGCCTTGCTGAGCGCGGCCTGCGCGTGCACGTGCTGCCAGCAAATTCCACAATTGAAGCGGTCATTGCACACAAACCTGATGGTGTTTTCTTTTCCAATGGTCCAGGTGACCCAAGCCGAGCAGAAGCCGAAGTGGCACTTTTACGTGAAGTTCTTGATCGGTCCATTCCGTATTTCGGGATTTGCTTTGGCAACCAACTGCTGGGGCGGGCCCTTGGATTTGACACTTATAAACTGAACTTTGGTCACCGCGGCATCAATCAGCCTGTGAAAGACCTAAAAACCGGAAAAGTGGAGATCACAGCCCAAAATCATGGTTTCGCAGTGCTGGCTGAACCTGGCGTAATCCTGGAAGCGCCCTTTGAAGATGGAAAATATGGCAGAGTCCAAGTTTCGCATGTTGGTTTGAATGACCGGGTTGTTGAAGGACTTGCGTGCCTGGATATTCCCGCGTTCTCAGTCCAATACCATCCAGAAGCTGCGGCAGGCCCACATGATGCTTCATATTTGTTCGACCGATTTGCAGATGCAATCAAACAAGCCAAGGAGGACTGATGCCTCGGCGTCCTGACCTGAAATCTGTTCTAGTTGTCGGCTCTGGGCCAATCGTTATCGGTCAGGCGGCTGAGTTCGATTACTCGGGGACCCAAGCGTGCCGTGTGCTTCGTAGTGAGGGGCTTCGCGTCATTTTAGTGAACTCAAATCCAGCCACAATCATGACTGACCCTGAGTTCGCTGATGCCACGTACGTTGAGCCAATCACGCCTGAGGTTGTTACGGCAATCATTGAGAAGGAACGTCCTGACGCTTTGCTTCCAACTCTTGGTGGGCAGACTGCTTTGAACACGGCTGTGGCTTTGCACAATGATGGCACGCTGGCGAAGTTCGGTGTTGAGCTGATTGGCGCAAATGTTGATGCAATAAACGCTGGTGAAGATAGGCAGTTATTCAAGAAGGTTGTTGAGCGTTGTGGCGCTGAGGTCGCGCGCTCTGTCATTGCCCATTCAATGGATGATTGTTTGCAGGGTGCACAAGTGCTTGGCTACCCACTGGTTGTCCGCCCATCTTTCACCATGGGCGGTTTGGGTTCTGGAATGGCTTATAACGAAGCCGATCTTCGGCGCATCGCTGGGGCTGGTTTGCAGGATTCACCTACAACGGAAGTTTTGCTTGAAGAGTCCATTTTGGGTTGGAAAGAGTTCGAACTTGAACTCATGCGGGATAAAGCCGACAACGTGGTGGTTATTTGTTCTATTGAAAATGTCGACGCTGTTGGTGTTCATACGGGTGACTCAATCACAGTTGCACCTGCTTTGACGCTGACGGACCGCGAGTTCCAGAATCTTCGTGATATTGGAATTGCGGTTATTCGCGAGGTCGGGGTTGATACGGGCGGCTGCAACATTCAGTTTGCGATAGAGCCCCATACTGGGCGCGTCATTGTTATTGAAATGAATCCTAGGGTGTCTAGGTCTTCTGCGCTTGCTTCGAAAGCGACGGGGTTTCCGATAGCGAAGATTGCTGCCAGGCTGGCGGTGGGTTATAACCTTGATGAGATTCAAAATGAGATTACGCAGTCAACGCCTGCTTCTTTTGAACCTACGTTAGATTACGTGGTCGTCAAGGTCCCAAGGTTTGCGTTTGAAAAGTTCCCTGCCGCGGATCCAACTATTACTACCACCATGAAGTCTGTTGGTGAGGCGATGGCTTTGGGGCGTAACTTCACTGAAGCGCTCAATAAGGCATTCCGCTCTATTGACAAGCCTGGCGTGGGCTTGCATTGGCGCGGTCAGGCACCTACAAAAGCTGAGACTGCG
>DAIOFF010000003.1:0-22304 GCA_036745855.1 Scrofimicrobium sp.
GTGGTGGGCGACAGCTGTTCCAATGGCTGGGATTCTCATAGTTTTTGGGGCGGCATTTGGGGCACACATTGATTGGAGAGGGCCTGTAAGTTTCCTGTCATTTCAGGCGTTGCTTGGTATTGCGGTTTTCTCTGTTGGACTTTTGTGGGTTTTATGGCGTTTGTCTGCATTTCGGAGGCAGGCGTTGCTTAGCGCAAAGAAAAGGGCATCTGGAACTCTGGTTGGGAAACGTAGTTCTTTTCGCCCTTTGCGTTTGCTTACCGGTTTCATGATGTTTGCGGTTGCTTTAGCTGGGGCTGGTTTTCTTGCGCCGCGAATTGTTACGGGGGATGACCGGGCGGCGCTTCGATCTGGCGTTGATCCTGATTTACTTGCGGCTGAACAAATCAGTCCCCTTTCCACGTACCGGGAGTATTTCGATGGCGAAAAATACTCTGAGCCTTTGTTTTCTGTTGATGGGAGTGCGGATAGGATCCGTGTAGCTACCTTGAACTCATTCGATGGAACCGTTGCGATGGCAGTTCCTGAGGGGGAAACTACTTCTAGGTTTTTGCGGGTCCCTTCCAGCCTTTCAGGTGGGAGAACCCAAAAGTTGGATATTAAGATCGAAAACTATCAGGGTGTGTGGGTGCCAGTAAGCGGTGACCTAGGTTCTTTGGTTTTCGAGGGCGCTAATCGTGATTTGTTGACGGACGGGTTTTTCTACAATCAAGATAGTGAAACGGGTATTCAAACCGCTAAGAATGGCCTTTCTTCGGGGGATTCTTACACCATAGAATCGGGGCCTTATCTGGTGGCCTCCTCAGAAATATCAACATTTTCACCGGGGAAAGGTGGAGATTGGGCTCCAGAAGAGAACATTCCAGATTCAGTTGGAAACTGGATTGGAGCCCAAGATTTAGGTAGGAGCGGTGCCGACCTTCTTGAGTTAATAAGTAGACTTCGGAATCGAGGATACCTAAGTCATTCATTGATTTCTGATTCTGAATCATTGCCTACATGGGCAACAGATATGACAATGTCGGCGGTCGCCCCGTCCAGAGCCGGGCATTCCAGTGCCCGAATAGACCGCTTGTTTACTGATTTACTTGAACGACAAAATGCACTGCCTGGTCAGACCGATCCCAACATGCTGGTATCTGCCGTCGGGGATGATGAACAATTTGCCGTGGCTGGTGCCCTTATCGCTGACAGACTTGGCTTCAAAGTCCGAATAGTTGTCGGAGCGGTGCTTTCCAGGGAATCAACAGACGCCTCGGCAATCCCTACATGCGCTGATGGAGTATGCCAAGGGCGCAACATGAGTGCGTGGATCGAGGTGCAAGATGGAGAAACGGGGGCGTGGGGTGCCATTGATGTGACTCCACAGCATTCGGTTCCGCCAGAGCCGGACCCAGAGCAACGTAGCGATCCCAAAAACCATACTCGTGTGGAACCGAACTCGGTAGATGCACTACCACCTCCTGTGCCAAATCCCCGCAGTTCAGAGGCGAACTCAGATTCTCAGGAACCAGAAGATGCTCCCGTAGAACTTGGGCCGCTTTGGCAAGCCGCAGCTATTTCTGGATTAGTCCTGCTTCTTCTGGCATTGCCGATAGTAACGATCATCGGGACGAAAGCCTTCAAAGCATCAAGGCGTCATGGGGCAAAGGATCCTAGAGACCGCGTTATTGGCGGGTGGGATGAGTTCGTTGACCGGTCAATTGATCGCGGAATGCCAGCACCAACGAACCAAACAAGAAACGAACTTGCATCTTTGTATGCGGGATATGATTCAGGTGCCGCATATTTGGCTAGTGGAGCGGACTTTGCGGCCTTCTCTTCTGATCCAATTAGTGAGGCAGATGCAGAGCATTATTGGCGAGTTATCAAGGACGCACTGAAAACTGTGGCCACAGGTGAGAACTCTAGAGGCGCACTGCGAGCTAAACTGTCTCTTAGTTCGTTTAGGCGGCACCGGAATCGTTCGAAGTAAGGATAGGAAACGGAAATGGCAAGAAGAAACAAATATCCAGCACCTCCCATGCCACCACCTGGGGGCGAGCAGCCTTACCCGGTTGCTCCTAGTTCGTTTGGTGCGGGTGGTATTCCCCCGGCGCCACCGCCTCCAGGCGCTAATCCCATGGGACAAAATGGTCCTGGACAAGCACTTCCTGTTCCGCCGCCTCCACCGTCTTACCCTGCGGCAACGCCTAATCGGGATCTTCAGGCGACCACAATCGCACCGCCCCCCCAGGGACAAGAGCCTGTGCGAACGTCACTGATGGGTGCCGTGCAACCGGATAGAGTTGCAGGCCCGCCAGGGCGTGCATCTATTCCGCCAGCCGTGCAGAGTCAGATTGGCGTTGTGTCGCCTCCGCCACCTCCGCAGCCGGCCCCAAAGTTTACGGCCGCACGAACAGATTCCAGGCAAGTTCCAGTTTCTAGACAGACCATGCAGTCGCGTCCAGTGCCTCCGCCGCCAACTGGTAGGGAAGCTCCTGCTTTGGATTCTCTAACTCAGATTGCGCCGCAACCAAGACCTCCACAAAGCAGTCAAGTCCCAGCTGGGCCTGTGACTTTGCCTGCGACTAGGCTGCCTGTTCCACCTATGCCGGCTTCGGTACCTACCCCTGGATTGGTTCCAAAGTCTGGGCCAGTTCCGCCGCCACCAAGCTCCGTCCCACCGGCTCCGCGCACTTTGACGCCGTCAACGCCGGTAGCGTCACTTCAGGTGGCTTCAGTTCCAGCCCCGCCGGCACCGGTTATATCGGCACCGTCTTCTCTTCCGCCGCAAGTAGCTCCGATGCCATCGCGTCAGGCTCCGCCAACCACGACAGCGTCGGTTCCGATCCCGGCATTGCAACGTCCGCCCCAGGCTGATGAGGCAGAAGAGAACACGATTCTTGCGAAGCGGAGACAAAAGACAAGCACCTTGCTCACTCCGGATGGAAAGAGAATTCCTCTCAAATCGACCACTGTCGTAATTGGGAGGAAACTAATGCGTGGGGATCACCCAATTGGTGTCCAACTCATTAATGTTTCCGATCCGACCCGCACTGTGTCAAAAACGCACGCGACATTGCTTCGTACTGGCGATGACTGGCGGATTCGGGATGAAGACTCAACAAATGGTGTTTACCTCGTGAAAGAAGATGGCACTGAGACTGAAGTGAAAAGCGAAGGGCCTCTTTCAGGCCGATTTGTGCTTGGCGATTTGGTCTTTGAACTTGAAACTGATGGATAAGTAACGTGGATCAGTCCCTAGAAATCAACGCAGGCGGCGCAACTGATATTGGGCCAGTGCGCCGCCTCAACGAAGATTCGATTTTTGCTAAACATCCGGTGTATGTGGTGGCTGATGGCATGGGGGGACATGACGCAGGTGAAGTCGCAAGTGATCTTACGATCCAGTGTTTGGGTGTCCTTGCCGGGGCCAGGGAAGTGACATTAGAGCATGTGAGACGCGCAGTGGCCCTTGCCCAAGATGAGGTTTCTAACTTGGATTCTGATGCAGGGTCGACGGTGACTGGTGTTGTGGCCGTTAGCTCTGAAAACGGATGTCCTAACTGGGTTGTACTCAATATCGGTGATTCTCGTACATATCGGGTTTATGGTGGCGCGATTGAACGCTTGACAGAGGATAACTCTGAAGTCGAAGAGCTTTTGCGGGCAGGCCTTTTGTCGCCGGAGGAAGCACAGACTTATCCGCGCAAGAATGTGATCACTAGGGCAGTCGGCGATGGGGTGAGTTTAGGTGATTTTTCCATTACACCGGTGACTCCTGGTGAACGCCTTGTGATTTGTTCTGATGGGTTGTGCGGCGTTCTTGATGACAGTGAGATTCTGGCCGAGGCGCAGTTGGCAATCAATCCGACTGACGCCGGCATTAACCTGGTGAACGCAGCGATCAGGGCTGGCACAAGAGACAATGTTACGGCTTTGATAGTGGATTCTGGTCCGTTTTTGCCAAATATTGAAGCCCAAATGCCGGAAGTAACCCCGGTGTCACGATAGGGGAATTGTGACTGAAGCTGATGATCAGACTATTGAGACTGGCCGAAGGCGCAGTCGAAGCTACCCTGAAAACCCGCCGATTGATGAAACGTCAATTTCTACCCGGAAGATTGAAGACTCAGACGATACCGTGGTGGAAGACAAAACCGCAGTTTCTATGCGACGCCTTTCGGAACAAACTGAGATTTCTGAACGGGATCACTTCGACTCCACAAGGATTTCGCACAAGCTTGCGGACCAGACTGAGCTTTCTAAGCGGCGCGTTGACACGTTAACTGATTTGGAGCTGCCTGTAAGAAAGGCGCGTACCGCCAATGAAACGCGGACGGTTGTCAGTGCGAGTGCAAGGATCGCGTATGACCCAGGCGAAGATGGGGTCAAAGTAAAGGTCTATATGCCGCGGGAAGTTCCGGCGGTTCAGGAACGCCCACCAAGGGTGGCTGTCCCGCCTCCTCCGCCTCCCCGAGTAATTAAGGAGCGTAGGCGAGCAGGTGGATGGCCATTTGTTGTGGCAATGGGGGTTATTGGCACCGGTCTTTTGGCAGCAATTGTCTGGGTAATAACGACGCTAGCGTAAGGCGTTTCACACGTATTTGGCAGATTATAGCTTGCACGTCGCTTACCCGCTCTGCAAAGATAGACGAGTTGCCCCGCGGCAGTGGGGCTTCTCCAAGAATACTTGGAGAGAGCATTTGCTCAGGATCTTTTGACAAGTGAGCGGTTCCCGTTAGGAAAACCGAGACTCGATCGTCTCGCATTCGTGCGACACGCCCGAGTGCGGGAACCGGCATGAATCTGTATGAGAAGAGGTTAGGCGCCATGGCGGGACAGAAAATCCGCATCCGGCTAAAGTCCTACGATCACGCGGTGATCGATGACTCTGCGAAGAAGATCGTAGAGAAGGTACAAGCAGCGGGCGCGACAGTGGTGGGCCCAGTTCCACTACCGACTGAGAAGAACGTATTTGTCGTTATTCGGTCGCCCCATAAGTACAAGGACAGCCGTGAGCAATTCGAGATGCGTACGCACAAGCGTCTCATTGACATCATTGATCCCACGCCCAAGGCCGTCGATTCGCTCATGCGTCTAGACCTACCTGCCGACGTGAACATCGAGATTAAGCTCTGAGGACATCAGTAATGACTAATAACTCCAGGACGGCTAAGGCGCTCCTTGGCCGCAAACTGGGCATGACCCAGGTTTGGGACGAGAACGGTCGTCTGGTCCCCCTCACTGTCGTGCAGGTGGGAACCAACGTCGTGACTCAGGTTCGCAATCCCGAACGTGACGGCTATTCAGCCGTACAACTCGGTTTTGAGGATATTGACCCACGCCGCGTGACGAAACCCCTTGCGGCACACTTCGAGAAGGCTGGTGTTTCGCCTAAGCGACACGTAGCCGAATTCCGCACTTCGGATGCCGATACTTACGAACTAGGCCAGGAACTGGCTGCAGATACGTTCGAAGTTGGACAATCCGTGGATGTATCGGGCAACACTAAAGGTAAAGGCTTTGCTGGTGTGATGAAGCGTCACGGCTTCGCTGGCGGACCTGCCTCGCACGGTGCCCATAAAATTCATCGTAAGCCGGGTTCTATTGGTGCATGCGCCACACCCGGACGAATCTTCAAAGGACAGCGCATGGCTGGCCGTATGGGAAACGTGCGCGCGACTATCCAGAACCTTCGGGTACAAGGAATCGACGTTGACCGTGGCCTGCTGCTAATAAAGGGTGCCATCCCTGGGCCCAAGAACGCAGTCGTAATGGTCCGCACCGCAGTGAAGGGAGCGTGACCGTGAGTACTGAAATGCAAGATCGCACTGTGAAAGTGAAGAATGCCAAAGGGAACAATACTCGAACTGAGGTTGTACTGCCTGGCTCACACTTTGACCGCCCCAAGAACGTTCCTTTGATTCACCAGGTCGTTGAAGCTCAGCGTGCTGCTGCACGTCAAGGAACGGCGGCAACCAAGACACGCGCAATGGTGTCTGGTGGTGGCAAGAAGCCTTTCCGTCAAAAGGGAACAGGTAACGCACGTCAAGGCTCAATCCGTGCTCCACACTTCACGGGGGGTGGCGTGGTCCATGGACCTCAGCCGCGGGATTACGCGCAGCGGACTCCTAAGAAAATGAAGGCAGGAGCTTTGCGCTCAGCTCTTTCGGATCGGGCACGTCATGATCATGTGCACGTCGTATCCGAGATTGTGGCTGGGAAGGTTCCATCAACAAAGTCCGCCAAGGCGGCGTTGTCAGCTCTGGTTGGCGATCGTCTGGCGTTAATCGTGCTTACACGCGACGAAGTCGTACCCGCGCTTTCATTCCAAAATCTACAAGAAGCCCAAGTCTTGTGGGCAGATCAGCTGAACACCTATGACGTCATGGTCAATGACGATGTCATTTTCTCAGTGGCAGCCCTTGGGGACTTCTTGGGTGAGAGTGTCGAAGAAGCTGAAGGCGAGGAAGAGCTGTGAGCCTGGAGTTTTCAAAAAATCCGCGGGATATCATCATCGCACCAGTCGTGACTGAAAAGTCTTCTGGTTTGATGGATGAAAGGAAGTACACCTTTGAGGTGGACCCGCGCGCAAATAAGACCGAAATCAAGATCGCTGTTGAGCAGATTTTTGGTGTCGCGGTAGCAAAGGTTGCCACACAAAACCGTAAGGGCAAGGTTTATCGAACCCGTGACGGTGTTGGCAAACGTAAGGACTCTAAGCGCGCCATTGTCACGTTGCGGTCGGGCTCCATCGACGTGTTCGGCGAAGCACGCTAAGCGGAAGGCTAGACAATGGGAATTCGTAAGTACAAGCCGACTACTCCGGGGCGTCGTAACTCTAGTGTTTCAGATTTTGCTGAAATCACTCGTGCGACTCCTGAGAAGTCCCTCGTTCGTCCGTTGACCAAGAGCGGTGGACGTAATGCGTACGGACGCGTAACAACACGCCACCGCGGTGGCGGACACAAGCGCGCGTATCGCTTAATTGACTTCAAGCGCAATGACAAAGATGGTATTCCAGCTGTGGTGGCTGAGATCGAATACGATCCCAACCGGACTGCCAATATTGCACTGCTCAACTACGCAGATGGGGAAAAACGTTACATTCTGGCTCCTGAGAAGTTGAAGCAGGGAGACAAAATTGAAAATGGCCCTCGCGCTGACATCAAACCGGGGAACTGCTTGCCGCTGCGCAACATTCCGCTTGGTACCGTCATTCACGCGGTGGAGCTAAATGTTGGCCATGGTGCGCAGTTAGCACGCTCTGCTGGTGCATCTATTCAGCTTGTTGCCAAAGAAGGACGTTTTGCACAGTTACGGTTGCCATCTGGCGAAATCCGTAACGTAGACATTAACTGTCGTGCAAGTGTTGGGTCAGTTGGCAACGCGGAACAAGGAAACATTCGCTGGGGTAAAGCTGGACGCATGCGTTGGAAGGGCCGTCGCCCGATCGTTCGCGGTGTTGCCATGAACCCTGTCGACCACCCACACGGTGGTGGTGAAGGCCGGACTTCAGGCGGTCGCCACCCAGTGAGCCCATGGGGTAAGCCAGAAGGCCGTACCCGTAAGCAGAATAAGGCTAGCGACAAGTACATTGTTCGCCGTCGCCGCACTGGCAAGAAGCGTTGATAAGGAGCTCCCATGCCACGTAGTTTGAAGAAGGGCCCCTTCGTCGACCTGCACTTGCAGAAGAAGGTCGACGAACAGAATGAGAAGGGAACGAAGACCGTCATCAAGACTTGGTCACGTCGCTCCATGATCACTCCTGATTTCTTGGGCCACACATTTGCAATCCACGATGGACGCAAACACGTACCAGTGTTTGTGACTGAATCGATGGTTGGACACAAACTCGGAGAGTTTGCTCCAACACGGACATTCCGCAGCCATGATAAAGACGATCGCAAAGGAAGGCGCCGCTAGGCGCCCCGGAAAGGCTCTGAGATGGAAGCCAAGGCGCAAGCGCGCTTTGTAAGCGTGACTCCGCAGAAGGCCCGGCGCGTCGTGAATGAAGTTCGGGGTAAATCTGTTCTTGCCGCAGCAGACATGCTGCAGTTCGCTCCGCAGGCTGTTGCGAAGGATGTTCGCAAGGTCCTTTTGAGTGCAGTAGCTAATGCACGTCAAGGCGCAGAATCTACAGGAGAAAATTTCAACGAATCTGACCTGTGGGTTTTAGAGACATTCGTTGATGAAGGTCCAACAATGAAGCGGTTTCGGCCTCGTGCACAAGGGCGGCCAGGACGTATTTTGAAGCGGACCAGTCACATTACTGTGATTGTTGGTACTAAGGACGAAAGGTAAGGAGTCACACATGGGACAGAAAGTAAATCCCACCGGATTCCGCCTGGGAATCACAACCGAGCATCGCTCTAAGTGGTTCGCGGATTCGACCACTAAAGGCCAACGTTACCGCGACTTCGTAGCTGAAGACGTTGCAATTCGTAAGATGCTGGCTGATGGCTTGGAACGTGCTGGAATCTCGAAGGTAAAGATTGAACGCACCAGGGATCGCGTGAAAGTGGACCTGTTTACAGCACGCCCCGGAATTGTTATCGGACGGCGGGGTGCTGAAGCCGACAGGCTGCGTCAGGACCTCGAAAAGCTCACGGGCAAGCAGGTACAACTCAACATCCTGGAAGTAAAGAACCCTGAGATCGACGCGCAGCTGGTTGCACAAGGCGTTGCCGAGCAACTTGCGGCTCGCGTTTCTTTCCGCCGTGCTATGCGCAAAGCTATGCAATCAGCACAGCGCGCCGGCGCAAAAGGTATCCGGGTCCAGTGCTCCGGGCGTCTTGGTGGTGCTGAAATGTCGCGTTCAGAGTTCTACCGTGAAGGCCGTGTGCCTTTGCAGACTCTTCGCGCCAACATCGACTACGGCTTGTTTGAAGCCCACACCACTTTTGGTCGCATCGGCGTAAAGGTCTGGATCTACAAGGGTGACCTCACTGAGCAGGAATTTGCCGCTCAACAAGCTGCAGGCGGAGACCGTGGCGGTAACCGTCGTGGAGATCGCCGCGGAGGACGTGGCCGCCGCGATGGAGCGCCTCGTTCAAACAACGCCAATGCAAATACCGAAGCGGCTGCTCCGGCGGCTGCCAAGACCGGATCGGAGGCCTGAGTAAATGCTCATTCCCCGTCGCGTGAAATACCGCAAACAGCACCGCCCAAAGCGTGGCGGCATGGCAAAAGGCGGCACAGAACTCGCGTTTGGTGATTACGGAATTCAGGCTTTAGGGCCTGCGTACCTAACAAACCGCCAAATTGAGGCTGCCCGTATCGCAATGACCCGCCACATCAAACGTGGCGGTAAAGTCTGGATCAATGTGTTCCCAGACCGTCCATTGACAAAGAAGCCAGCCGAAACCCGTATGGGATCTGGTAAAGGTGCACCCGAGTGGTGGGTAGCCCCGATCAAACCCGGTCGTATCATTTTCGAACTCGGTGGAGTCCCAGAGTCGTTGGCTCGCGAAGCTATGAGTCGCGCCCAGCACAAGCTACCGATGAAGACCCGTTTCGTGGTCCGTGAGGGTGGTGAAAACTGATGGCAGACAAGAGTTTGGCCATGGCAGACCTCGACAGAATGGATGATGTCGAGCTGCGAAAGGAACTTGACCGTGCAAAGGCCGAGTTGTTCAATCTTCGGTTTGCTCAGGCAACTGGAGCACTAGAAGACACAGGGCGTATGAAATCCGTACGCCGTACTATTGCCCGCATCTATACGGTTGCGCGGGAGCGGGAGCTTGACATCCGCACTGCGCCTGCAACTGAGGAGTAAGAGTGACCGAGAGCACTGCTACCGTCGAGCGCAACCAACGAAAGGTGCGCCGCGGATACGTTACCAGCGACAAGATGGATAAGACTGTCACTGTATTGCTGGAAGACCGGGCGAAGCACCCCTTGTATGGCAAGGTTGTGCGTAAGTCCACCAAGGTCAAGGCCCATGATGGCGAGAACACTTGCCGTGAGGGCGATCTGGTTCTGATCATGGAAACCCGCCCGCTATCGCGCACCAAGCGTTGGCGAGTCGTGGAAATTCTAGAAAAGGCCAAGTAAGAAACCCGTTCGGTCAGGCTCAAATTTTGAGAACCGGCACGACGACAGGAGTTTAGAGAATGATCCAGCAGGAGTCGCGACTGAAGATCGCCGACAACACGGGAGCAAAGGAAATCCTTTGCATTCGCGTTCTCGGTGGCGGCAGCCGCAGGTACGCGGGAATAGGCGACACGATTGTCGCCACCGTGAAGGACGCCATCCCCGGCGGCAACGTCAAAAAAGGCGAGGTCGTCAAGGCAGTGGTTGTGCGTACCAAAAAGTCGTCGCGTCGCGCCGACGGTTCATATATTCGTTTTGACGAGAACGCAGCCGTAATCTTGAAGAATGACGGTGAGCCTCGCGGTACCCGTATCTTCGGGCCGGTGGGTCGTGAACTTCGCGACAAGCGGTTCATGCGTATCGTCTCACTCGCACCGGAGGTGATCTGATGGCTGCGAAGATTCGTAAAGGCGATCTCGTCGAGGTCGTTCGCGGGCGTACGTCAGATTCAAAGAAACTCGACAAACGCAATAAGCGGCGGGAGGCCGAAGGCCTTGCTCCTTTGGCACCCGGGGATAAAGGGAAGCAGGGGCGCGTTATTCAGGTATTCCCCGCAGATGAGAAGGTTCTTGTCGAAGGCGTAAACCTGAAGACACGTCATACGCGTCAAGGTGCACGCCAGCAGGCTGGCGGGATTACGACTATTGAGGCCCCTATCTCAATTGCAAAAGTTGCCCTTGTTGATCCAAGCAGTAAGAAGCCTGTTCGCGTTGGAATCAAAGAGGAAATCGTGCAACAGGGTGGACGCGACCGGGTACAACGTACTCGCGTAATCCGCGGCGGTGCCAATAAAGGCGTCGAAGCTGGTAAGGAGCTGTGACAATGACTCCCCGTTTGAAGACGAAATATTCTGAGACTGTTCTTCCTGCCTTGGCGGAAGAATTCGCAATTGAAAACGTCATGGAGATCGGCAAGCCAGTAAAAGTTGTCGTGAACATGGGTGTCGGTGAGGCAGCAAGGGACTCCAAAGCACTTGATGGTGCATTGCGTGACTTGACGCTGATCACTGGGCAGAAGCCTCGCGTGAATCGTGCGAAGAAGTCTATCGCGCAGTTCAAACTACGTGAAGGCCAAGCGATTGGTGCTTCGGTTACGATCCGTGGTGATCGCATGTGGGAGTTCTTGGATAGGCTGTTGTCGACAGCTCTTCCACGGATTCGTGATTTCCGGGGCCTTTCACCGAAGCAATTCGATGGTAATGGCAACTATACGTTCGGTCTCTCAGAGCAGTCTATGTTCCATGAGATCAATGTTGATTCTATTGACAAGCCTCGTGGCATGGATATCACGGTAGTGACCTCAGCCAGGAATGATGCTGAAGGACGCTCATTGCTGAAGAAGCTTGGCTTCCCGTTCAAAGAGGACTGACAAATGGCTAAGACATCAATGAAGGTGAAAGCCGCGCGCAAACCAAAGTTCGCGGTTCGTGGATACACTCGGTGCAGCCGGTGTGGTCGCCCCCAAGCCGTCTACCGCAAGTTTGGATTGTGCCGTATCTGCTTGCGTGAGTTGGCACTGTCTGGCGACCTTCCGGGCGTCACAAAGAGCAGCTGGTAATACTTACGGCGAAGGTCCAACGGCGGCGATAGCTGGCGGAAACCACGCCGAGGAAGGGGATTGTCCCCAAAATGACAATGACTGATCCAATCGCAGACATGTTGACACGTCTGCGCAACGCCAATTCGGCGCATCACGAGTCGGTTTCAATGCCGTACTCAAAGTTGAAGTCAGCTATCGCTGACATGCTAGTTGAAGAGGGTTACATCGAGAGCAAATCTGTTGAGGATGCTCGCGTTGGTAAGACTCTCATTCTGAAGCTGAAGTACGGTTCGAAGCGTGAACGCGCGATCACTGGCCTACAGCGCATCTCGAAGCCAGGTCTTCGTGTCTACGCGAAGTCAACCAATTTGCCAAAGGTACGTGGCGGTCTCGGAGTGGCAGTATTGTCAACTTCGTCTGGCCTACTCACGGATCGTCAGGCATCCGACAAAGGTGTAGGCGGGGAAGTCCTCGCTTACGTCTGGTAAAGGAAGGCATAAATGTCACGTATTGGCAGGCAGCCCGTCCAAATTCCAGCGGGTGTTGACGTAAAAATTGATGGTCAAGCGGTTAACGTTAAAGGACCAAAAGGCCAACTTGAGTTCACTGTTCCAGAACCAATCACCGCGGTTATTGAGGGTACAGAGGTCGTAGTGGCCCGTCCCGATGACTCGCGTACAGCTAAATCCCTCCACGGGCTTTCACGTACTCTCGTCAACAACATGATTTTGGGAGTAACTGAAGGCTACACAAGGGACCTTGAAATCGTTGGAACTGGTTACCGTGCAACGGCCAAGGGGAAGAGCCTTGAGTTCACACTCGGTTTTTCGCACTCTATTGTGGTAGATCCACCAGAGGGTATTGAGTTCAAGCTCGAATCACCAACGAAGTTCTCAGTTATCGGCATTGATAAGCAGCTTGTCGGAGAGACTGCTGCGAATATTCGGAAGCTGAAGAAGCCAGAGCCTTACAAGGGTAAAGGTATTCGTTATGTCGGCGAGCATGTCCGCCGCAAGGTTGGAAAGGCGGGTAAGTAATGTCTTACACCGTAAAGGGTAAGGGCAAGCGTGTCGCCCGCATTCGCCGCCATCAGCGTGTGCGCAAGATTGTGAACGGCACGGCAGAAAAGCCACGTTTGGTGGTGACGCGTTCGAATCGGCACATGTTTGTACAGCTCGTTGACGATGAGTTGGGCAAGACTTTAGCTTGGGCCTCCACAATGGAAGCTGATCTTAGGGCTAGTGATTCGAAAAAGACAGAGAAGGCACACGAAGTTGGGAAGCTTGTGGCACAGCGGGCAAAGGACGCGGGAATTTCTGCGGTTGTCTTTGATCGCGGTGGAAACAAGTACCACGGCCGCGTAGCAGCCGTTGCTGAAGGTGCCCGTGAGGGTGGGCTCACTCTGTGAGCCCTGAGACGGAAAGAGAGAGCAAAATGGCTGCAGAGCAGCGACGGGGAGGAAACCCCGAAGGCTCCGACCGCCAGTCACGGGACGGCGATCAGCGCGGACGTGGCGGCAGGGGCGGACGCGGTGAAGGCCGTGGACGTGGCGGAGACGATCGTAACCAATTTTTAGAGCGCGTCGTTACCATCAACCGCGTTTCAAAGGTCGTGAAGGGTGGACGTAGGTTCTCTTTCACTGCCCTTGTGGTTGTTGGAGACGGCGAAGGCACAGTAGGTGTCGGTTATGGCAAGGCAAAGGAAGTTCCTGCGGCTATCGCCAAGGGCGTTGAAGAGGCAAAGAAAAACTTCTTCCGTGTTCCAATGATTCGTCGTACCATTCCCCACCTTGTTGAAGGCGAAGACGCAGCGGGCGTTGTATTGCTGCGTCCTGCATCACCAGGAACGGGCGTTATTGCCGGTGGCCCGGTGCGTGCGGTATTAGAGTGCGCTGGTGTGCATGATGTGCTGACCAAGTCCCTTGGTTCGTCTAACGCCATCAACATTGTTCGCGCGACTGTTGCAGCGCTTCGACAGCTTGAAGAGCCCGAAGAGGTTGCAGCACGGCGAGGATTGCCCCTTGAAAGAGTTGCACCAACAGCTATGTTGGTCGCAAGGGCAGAGGGCGAATCTGAGAAACGTAAAAAGGCTGAAGCTAAGTCTGCAGAGGTGGCTGCCTGATGAGCGAACTGAAGATCACTCTGAAGAAGTCGTCTATTGGGGCGAAGCAGAACATGAAGGACACGTTGCGTAACCTTGGCCTCCGTAAGATTGGGCAGACCACGGTTCGCCCAAACAATGACGCGGTCAAGGGCATGGTTCGTACTGTCCGTCACTTGGTTGAAGTTGAGGAGGTGTGATTGTGAGCGAATCGAAGAACATCGATTTAGAGCCGATTGAAGGCGAAGTCCTAAAGTTGCACCACTTGCGTCCTGCACCCGGTGCCAAAAAGGCCAAAACCCGCGTTGGGCGTGGTGAAGGCTCAAAAGGTAAGACTGCCGGGCGTGGTACAAAAGGCACAAAGGCACGCTACCAAGTTCGTGCTGGCTTTGAAGGTGGACAGACACCTATCCACATGCGTATGCCAAAACTGCGCGGTTTCAAGAACCCGTTCCGCGTTGAATACCAGGTGGTAAACTTGGACAAACTGCAGGAACTGTTCCCAGAGGGCGGTAAGGTCACAGTTGCGGACCTGGTAGCCAAGAGCGCAGTTCGCAAGGGGGAGCTTGTAAAGATCCTCGGTACTGGGGACGTTACGTCCGCATTTGAGGTCGAGGCCGACAAGTGGTCTGCATCGGCTGAAGAGAAAATTCGCGCTGCAGGCGGTTCGCTAACCGCTCGCTGAGCACTGTGACGGTCGACCATTGGTCGGCCGTCACACAAATCATTTCCTTGAGTGTAAGCTCAGGGAAGTTCTACCGAGGAGGAAGTTTGTTTCGCGCATTTGGACAAGCGTTTAGGACTCCGGATCTTCGCCGGAAGCTCCTTTTCTCTCTGCTCATCATGGCACTTTACCGACTCGGTACTTTTGTTCCGACTCCTGGTGTGAATGTCGCCAACGTCAACGAGTGCATCACGGTTAACAATGAGGGCTCTAATCTGCTCGACATGTTTAACCTGTTCTCGGGTGGCGCATTACTTCAATTATCGGTCTTTGCACTGGGCATCATGCCGTACATTACGGGTTCCATCATTATTCAGGTTCTGAGGGTGGCTGTGCCACGTTTTGACGACCTGCATAAGGAAGGGCAGTCGGGCCAAGCAAAACTAACGCAGTACACCAGGTACTTGACTATTTTCCTTGCGGTGCTGCAGTCCACAACTATGATCACGTTGGCTTCTTCAGGTCAGCTTTTCCCGGGGTGTGAGCTTGCTGTCATCGAAAACCCTGGACCATTAACTTATCTTTTCATGGTTGTCGTAATGACCGCGGGCACAGCAGTCATTATGTGGTTTGGTGAGCTGATCACTGAAAAGGGAATTGGCAACGGAATGTCGTTGTTGATCTTCACGTCTATCGTGGCAAACATGCCAGGGCAGTTGCTGTCCATTGGGATGGGTGGCGGTTGGGGCAAAGTTGCCGTAATCATTGCACTCATTCTTCTGGTCACAGTTGCGGTTGTTTACGTGGAACAAGCACAACGCCGAATCCCGGTGCAGTATGCGAAACGTATGGTCGGGCGCCGTACTTATGGTGGTACTACTACGTATATCCCGCTAAAGATTAATATGGCTGGCGTTATTCCCGTCATCTTTTCAACTTCTATTTTGGCTCTTCCACCGTTAGTGGCACAGTTCGGTAGCCAGGATGCTGGATGGGTGCAGTGGATTCGAACCAACTTTGACCAGCAGTCTTGGGTGTATTTGTCAGTCAATGGCCTATTAATCATTGCATTTGCGTTCTTCTATACATCAATTACTTTCAATCCTGATGAGACTGCAGATAACATGAAGCGCTACGGCGGCTTCATTCCTGGGTATCGCGCAGGGAAACCCACGGCTGAATACCTTCGCTATGTCATGAACCGATTGACAACGGTTGGCGCACTTTACTTGGCCTTGGTGGCAATGGTTCCGACTCTTGCAATGATTCCTTTGAATCTATCAGCCGGTCAAATGCCATTTGGTGGTACAACACTATTAATCATGGTGGGTGTTGGACTGCAGACCGTGAAGGACATTAACGCTCAACTGCAACAGCATCACTATGAAGGATTCTTGAAGTGACCCGAATCGTCTTGTTAGGCCCCCCAGGAGTCGGGAAGGGTACTCAAGCACGGGTGGTTAGTGAGCGGCTAGGTATCCCAACCATTAGCACAGGGCAAATCTTTCGTGCGAATATTTCTCAGCAGACTGCTCTTGGTGAGTTAGCTGAAGGCTACATTTCGAAGGGATTATTGGTTCCAGATTCCGTGACGAACTCTATGGTTGAAGCACGGCTGAGCGATCCTGACACAGCGAATGGCTTCCTGTTGGATGGGTATCCTCGAAACCTAGAGCAAGCACATGTTCTACGGGACTTGCTTGCGAAAAACGGAACGAAGCTCGACATAGTCTTGGATATAACGGCACCGCATGAGGTCCTAGTTGAGCACATGCTGAAACGTGCGCAAGAAGAGAATAGAGCCGATGACAGCCCTGAGGTGTTTGTGGAGCGGCTCAATGAGTATGCAGCGAAGACTGAACCCGTGTCGACGTATTATGCGGATCAAGATCTTCTCTTTGCAATCAACGGAGTCGGAGAAATCTCCGAAGTTACCGAGAGAATCATGAAGGTCTTGCTTGATGCGGGGGCTCTGGTCTGATTGGCCAAAATCTTGAAAAGCCGGGCCGAAGTTGAGCTCATGCGTAAAGCAGGATTGGTGGTTGTCGCGGTACACGAAGCAATCCGTGAGCAACTAAGACCGGGAGTTACCACGGCTGACATGGACCGTGTGGTGGCTGATGTAATAGAAAAGCATTCGGCTAAAGCTAACTTCTTGAACTACGGAGGTTTTCCAGCCTCCGTCTGTATTTCCGTGAATGATGAGATTGTTCATGGAATACCCGGGGACCGTGTAATCGAAGACAACGATATTGTGTCGTTTGATTGTGGCGCAAAAATCTGGGCTGAAGGACGCTGGTGGCATTCTGACGCGGCCATAACAATAGCTATGGACGGCAGTAATGAGTCTGACAGCAAATTGTCGGAAGTAACTGAGGGTTCGATGTGGGCGGGCATTGCCGAACTCACCCAGGCAAAACGCCTTGTCGATGTTGGTGGAGCCATAGAAGATTACGTGGCTGAATATGCAGGCTTCGAACTAATCGAGGGCTATACGGGACACGGAATTGGAAATGAACTCCATGAGTCGCCCACAGTTTATAACTATCGAACGCGTGGTCGAACAGAAAAAGTGCGGCCAGGCCTAGTTATCTGTATTGAACCCATGGTGGTAGCGGGCGACATAGCGACCCGTACTTTGGCGGATGATTGGACAGTCGTCACCGTTGACGGCAAACGTGCTGCACATTGGGAGCATACTGTTGCAGTGTTAGACGAGGGCATATCTGTCCTGACCTCGCCTGATTGCGGCAAGGATGCACTTGCGCAGTTTGGGATAGCACCAGTTCAGCTTTAGGGGACAGTTGAAAGTCGCGGAGTTCGGTACTTCCGAAGCCGTGAAGTTCGTTACTAGCACAACAACTGGCTTCATTCTGCGGTTATCTTCGAGTAATGTTAAAGGCCGGGCATGCGCAGCCGCGCACCCAAATTACCGATGTGAGGACTAGCGGAGGATATGGCAAAGAAAGACGGCGTGATAGAGGTAGAGGGTACAGTTGCAGAAGCTTTGCCTAATGCCATGTTCCGCGTTGAACTGGAAAATGGGCATATCGTTTTGGCTCATATTTCTGGCAAGATGCGTCAGCACTTCATCCGGATTCTTCCCGACGATCGTGTGGTCGTCGAGATGAGCCCATACGACCTCTCTAGGGGTCGCATCGTCTACCGTTACCGATAAACTGCCGCAAGAGCGGTGGAGGATACTTCAAATGAAGGTTAAACCGAGCGTGAAGAGAATTTGTGACAAGTGCAAGGTGATTCGTCGCCACGGCAATGTCATGGTTATCTGCGAAAACCCACGCCACAAGCAGCGTCAGGGTTAATCCCAGCGCAGTCAGTGCCTGTTTCGACCCCCTTGGGGAACCCTCAGTTCAGAGGCTGGGGCCAGCAATGGAGAAATGGGTTACACCTCTGATGAAATATATGGAGTAAAAAACAGATGGCACGTATTGCCGGCGTTGATCTTCCGCGCGAAAAGCGCATGGAGATCGCACTCACCTACATTTTCGGCATTGGCCGGACCAGGGCCCAAGAAACCTTGGACGCTACGGGCATTAGCCCCGATCTGCGGGTGAAGGACGCAACTGAGGAAGACCTCGTGAAACTGCGTTCGTACATTGACAGTAACTTCCAGGTTGAGGGTGACCTTCGCCGTGAGGTGCAAGCGGATATCCGCCGCAAGATCGAAATCGGCTGCTACCAGGGACTTCGTCACCGTCGTGGCTTGCCTGTGCGCGGACAGCGCACCAAGACAAACGCACGTACCCGTAAGGGACCGAAGCGGACTGTCGCAGGCAAGAAGAAGGCTAAGTAGAAGTAGCGCCAAGCGCCTAGATTTGTAGGAGAAACAAAACACATGGCTCAAAAGACTCGCGCGACTGCTTCGCGCAAGCCCCGGCGCAAAGAGCGCCGCAATGTGACCCACGGACAGGCTCACATTCGTTCTACGTTTAACAACACGATCGTGTCGATCACGGATCCTTCTGGGGCCGTGATTGCAAGCTCAAGTTCAGGTCAAGTTGGCTTCAAAGGTTCGCGTAAGTCGACGCCTTTCGCCGCTCAGCTTGCTGCTGAGGCTGCTGCACGACGCGCGCAAGAGCAAGGAATGAAGAAGGTTGATGTTTTCGTCAAGGGCCCTGGCTCAGGACGCGAAACAGCTATTCGTTCGTTGCAGGCTGCTGGCCTTGAGGTTGGCACAATACAGGACGTGACGCCTCAGGCTCACAATGGTTGCCGCCCTCCAAAGCGCCGCCGCGGCTGATTCACCCTTTAGACCCGCCAGTGTCATATAGCGGTCACTGGTAAGAAAGGAACAAGAAGTGCTAATTGCACAGCGACCAATCCTGACCGAAGAGGCTGTTGGTGAATTCCGTTCTAGGTTCGTTCTGGAACCTCTAGAACCTGGATTTGGATACACGCTTGGTAATTCCTTGCGTCGTACATTGTTGTCTTCTATTCCAGGAGCAGCAGTAACGTCGATTCGTATTGAAGGTGTTCCGCACGAGTTTGAGACAATCGAAGGCGTGAAGGAAGATGTTTCTGAAATCATTTTGAACGTCAAGCAACTGGTTTTGTCATCAGAAAACGATGAGCCAGTTGTGATGTACTTGCGTAAGCAGGGACCCGGCGAAGTGACTGCAGCGGACATTACACCACCAGCTGGCGTCGAGATCCACAATCCAGATTTGCACATTGCTACTCTCAATGAGCATGGGAAACTTGAAGCAGAGCTTACCGTGGAACGCGGTCGTGGCTATGTTTCTGCCGCCCAAAACAAAGATCCCGATGGCGAGCTCAGCTTGATTCCGGTGGATTCGATTTACTCACCAGTGTTGAAGGTGACGTATAAAGTCGAGGCCACACGTGTTGAGCAACGTACGGACTTTGACAAGCTGATCATTGATGTTGAAACCAAACCGGCTATTGCCCCGCGTGATGCCATTGCTTCGGCTGGTAAGACTTTGGTCGAACTGTTCGGTTTGGCACGTGACTTGAATGTTGAGGCAGAAGGTATCGAAATCGGTGCCCAGGTCACGGATGAGACCGTAGCCGCAGATCTCGCTTTGCCGATTGAAAGCCTCAAATTACAGTCGCGCTCGTTCAATGCTCTTCGCCGACGGGGAATTTTGTCGGTTGGCGAGTTGGTAGCTCATTCTGAGGCTGACTTGCTCGACATCCGCAACTTCGGCACCAAGTCGATTGAAGAAATCAAAGAAGCCCTTGCCGCCCTTGGCATGGCGCTCAAGGATTCACAGGTGCCACCACAAGATGGCACGTCTATCTTCAGCGACAATCCCGTCATCTGACATATCTAGTTTCTATCAGGAGAAATAATGCCTACTCCTAAGAAGGGGCCACGCCTTGGCGGTTCCCCCTCTCACCAACGCCACATTTTGAAGAATCTGGCGACGCAGCTAATCCTCAGCCATGATCCGGAATCAGAGAGTGCTCTTCCCGGTATCAAAACAACTGAGGCGAAGGCAAAGGCTGTCCAGCCTTACTTCGAAAAGCTTGTGACGAAGGCCCGTCGCGGCAGCCTTCATGACCGTCGTATCGTTGCTCGTAAGATCACCGACAAGAACGCACTTTATGTGTTGTTCGATGTTTTGGCACCGAAGATTGATTCGGAACGTCAGGGTGGTTACACCCGGATTGTTCCGATTGGGAATCGGAAGGGCGATAACGCGCCCATGGCTTACATTGAAGTTGTGACTGAGCCTGTTACGAAGAAAGCGGTTGTTAAGACTGCTACAGCGACAGCGAAGAAGGCTGCTGAAAAGCAGGCTGAAGCCGCCGAAGAAGCTGCTGCAGAAGAGATCCCGGAAGACGAAGCGGTGGTTACCGAAGATACTGAAGTGGCAGAAGAAGTCACGGAAGACTGAAGTCTTTGAAACGGAGAGGGTCTCAGCCAATCGGCTGAGACCCTTTTTGTATACCTGCTTTAGAAGGTGCGCTGTGGCACCTTGCGAAAGTGGCGAAAGCGATTATGTAGGGTGACAAGGGTGCTCAGAAATGTCACAGAACAAATCCCGAATTGTCCCGCTAAGTAACATTACAGTTCGATCACGAAAAATGCGAAACCGCTTGCGAAAATCATTCAACACTGTTTGACTATATGTGCGGGGATGTCGGCGTGAGTCGACTTTGTCTATGGAAGAAGTCCCCAAGCACCATCAGCCGTTCCCCAATGGAGAGGACAACATAGTGACGGCTCTATTCAGAAGGAAGAGAAGCACAGGGGCTGCAGTTGGTACGCTTACTGTGCTGTCGTTGGCACTTGGATCAGCGATTGCCTCGGCAGACGTATTGCCGGGAAATGAATCAGACGTAGGCGTCTACACCAATGGCCAGTCGGACTCGATGGACATCGGAGATCCGACGTACAGAAACTTGGGAGCCGTGGAGGCAGCTCTTGAGCCGGGTGTGGCGTGGACCGCAGACAGCATGCACCAGTCGATTTTCGAAAAGGATAAAGCTGCCGGAGGGACAGATTATTATCTAGACCGTATTCTCGGTGTCAATGGAAGCTCCAACAACAACGTGCTTCAGACTCGGGGCCGGTCGCTCTACATGCGTGGAAGCTCCACATGGGGAACGATGGGCTTTGCTGGACAAGCATTTGCCGGTGGTCCACAACATATGGGCAACTTCTACACGGTAGCGATCGACGGTCAGCAAATTTCTGAGGTTGCGGCTCAGCGTTTCAACGCTCCTAGCCACGCGAAAGCAAGGTATACAGTCGGCAACACTGGCGTGACTGCTGATATGAAGAAGTTCATCACATACGACAATGTTGCTGTGACGACGATTTCGTTCACCAACAGCAGTGGTACGAGCCGTGATTTCAAAATCAACGCCGTTTCCCCTGTAGCGACGTCTGCAGGCGATGCTGATAACGAGTTGGCGGGTTCACGCGTCATCATGAGCGGCTCCAACAATGGAACTGTCAATACGCCTTGGGACACGGTGAAAATCCGCATTAAGGGCGAGGGGTTCTCGCGTTCTGGTTCTACCCTGAGCCGCAACATAACCATTCCAGCAGGTGGTAGCGCAGAGATTTCCGTTGTCGGTGCACTTTTCAACGATCAAATGACTGCAACGCCTGGCGAGTATGCGAAGTACGGCGAGATGGCACCAGCTGACGCATTCCGCACGGGTGTAACCGCGTTTAATGAGCGTTGGGCGCAAGATATTCCATACGTGAATGTGCCAAATGCCGCGATCGAAAAAGCCATCGTCTACCGTTGGTGGGGCGAACGCTACAACTCACTTGATGCCGCGGCACCTGGTTATGTTTACCAGTACCCAGTCACCATTGAAGGCGTGAACCTATACCAGAACGCAATTGTGCTCACCCAGCCTATGCACTTGCAGGACACGAAGTGGATTCGTAACCCGTACCTGGCATATGGGCAAGTACTAAATGTTGGTGAGCTATCAGGGTCTTCTGCATTCTTGGATAGCCCAGGTCACACCAGCTGGAATAACCATTACTCCCAGTACATTGGTACTGCGGGGCTTGAGGCATATCAGGTCCACGGTGGCGGTAGCGAACTTGCTAGCAGATTCGCAAGTTACTTTGAGTGGGATGGCAAGGGACAGCTTGAACACTATGATGGCAATAACACCAACTTGATTGCCTACAACACGAACTACATGCCGGGCAACGATGCCGATGCCATTTCATTTGGATATCCGCGTACCGGTGGATCTTCTGGGAGCAGCAACATCGAGCGTCCAGAATCTGCATACGCTTGGGGTGCATTCGACGCTGCGCGTCAGCTTTATGAGTTGGCGGGCGCCGGTGACGCCAAGGTCGATGAGATGGCACAAAGGGCTGACGCAGTTCAGAAGGCGATCCTGGATACGACTTGGAGCCCAACCATGAAGTCGTTCTTGGCTACAACCACGAATGGTGCGA
>DAIOFF010000003.1:22404-35486 GCA_036745855.1 Scrofimicrobium sp.
CATAAGTACATTACGTCTGAGTATGTTGCCCGTTTGCTTGACTGGATGGCATGGAGCGTTTACCCAAGCGGAAATGCGCTGATTCCAAACCAGGCTGAGTACTACTCGAACTGGAATGCCAATGACCAGACTTATGGGCGCAACAACCCGAACCACGTGATGCTTGGCAACATGAACTACATCTACGTTGAGGATATGGGCGGAATCCAGCCTCGTTCAGACAATAATATTGAGCTTTGGCCGATCGAACTGGGTTACGACTACTTCATGGTGAACAACCTTCGATACCACAATAACGACATCACGATCGTGTGGGATAAAGATGGTTCTCACTACAATATGGGGCAAGGCTACCTGCTCTTCATCAATGGAGAACTGAAAGCAAAGTCTGACAAGCTTGGTCGCTTTGTCTATGATCCTGCGGCAAATGAGATTGTAGAGAAGGACGATGGTTTGGTCGTCACCACTGGTGATTCTGGCGAAGATGTTCCTTCAGCAATCGATACTGTTATTGATGATGCGCGGGTTGTGTCATACCTCAAGACCGCTGGTATTGATCTGGAAGAGCCAGCACAGAACATCGCTAAGGGTGCGTCACTTTCTTCATCCCAGATGCAGCAAGGCGCTCGTTCGACTCCGTGGCGTCAGTTCCATACAACAGGCTGGAACACGGGTTCCATGAACTACATGCCGGGAGCTATCAATACCACTGAACGCCCGGTGTCTTTGGATGCCGTTACCGATGGGAACACGGTAAATGAACCATACTGGGGTAACTCTGGTGTCCGTGCGACAGATGGTTACATAGAGTTGGATTTCGGCGAGGCCAAGTCATTTGACAACGTCAAGGTTTGGTTCGTGTCGGATCGGCAAGATGGTGGTTACAGTGAGCCCGCCCGGTTCCAGATTCAAGTTCAGGATGAAGGCGGAAACTGGGTTGCTATTCCAGAAACCTTCAAGTCTCCGAAGATTCCGACAGCAAAGTTTAACGAGGCCCTGTTCCCGACTGTGACGGCGGATAAGGTGCGCGTTGCATTCACCAACAAGGCGTCGCTTTACACTGCAATTTCGGAGATCCAGGTGTTTGATTCGGGACGCGAAGTGCCCGCAGTTGAGAATGACCCACCATCGGTCACAGTTGGCGAGGACGCGGCGCGAGCTGGCAACATCTCTGCAGGTCTGACCGCAACGGTGACGGATGATGGAATCCCAGAAGACGGAACGTTGACCACGAGATGGTCGGTTGTGTCTTCGCCTGAGGGTGCGGGAGTCATTATTTCGGCTCCCGAAGCCTTGGTGACCACTGTTACTGGCACGATCGAGGGCAGATATGTCTTCCGCTTGTCAGCTAATGACGGAGAGCTCACCACAGAGCGGGATATCGAGGTCAACTTGACTAAGAAGAACCTCTCTGCAGAGTTCGGCAGTCGTGCGCATATCACCACAAGTGGTACGGCCGCGTGGGAAAACCATAATATGGTGAACAACGCGTCTGATCCGAGTAGATCCAACTCCGCGAACAACGGTTGGGGTAACTGGGGTCAAAACGCAAATGGTACCTCTTTGACCAGGGCGGCGTGGATCCAGTACACGTGGGATGATCCAGTGCGCGTTGATTCGACCCGGATCTACTGGTATGACGACAATGGTGGTACCAGGGCGCCAAATGGCAACACGTGGTCCGTTCAGTACACCACTGATGGGGACGACTGGGAAGACGTTCAGTTGAGGGACGGATCAACCTATGCAAATGGGGTTGGTTTGAACCGCTACAACACGATTAACTTTGAGCCCGTTGATGCCAAAGCGATGCGGATTAGAGTTTGGGGTGTGCAAGGTCAAGGCGCAGGTACTGGCGTGCTTCGTTGGCGCGTGGATGGCGAGAACGTGAAGGAGTTTGCTTCACCAATCATCATGCGCACAGGCGTGGGCATGATTCCAGAAATGCCAGAAAGCCTGGACGTCATTTACGAATCGGGTGCGCGTGGCTCGGTTCCGTTCCAATGGCAGGAAATCACTGACGAAATGGTTGCCGAAACCAATGTTGATCCATTCATTATCTATGGTACGAACAGCATGTACGGTTTGGTGGCTGAAGGTCAGATTTACGTCCGACCGGAAATGTCGCAGGGCGGTATTTCGATCCAGGGAGCTGAGCAGTTCGCGCAGTCGGTTGCAGTTGGTGAGACGCCATGGTTCCCGAAGACTGCACTGGTTTCTTACAACGATGGTTCCCGCGACAACCAAGCGGTGGGCATCGACTGGAAGTTCGATCCTTCGGTGATTGAAAGGGACGGTGTGTACACGATTGTGGGTGACCTGATTTTGCCGGACTACGTTGGTACTGCGGGGACGACCTCAACGATTATGGTTCTCACGGTCGGAGAAGGAGTGTCTGAGTCACCAGTGAAGGTGGTCGGGACGACACGTTGTGTTGCTGGAAAGACAACCATTGTTGCCACAGTGACTAACGAAGGCGACACAGCCAGGGAAGTCATGATTTCCAGCGAGTACGGATCGAAGCTTGTGACCGTGGCACCTGGTAAATCGGCATCGGCCCCGTTCTCCACTAGGGCTACCAGCATTGACGCTGTTGATGTCGTGGCCACAATCCAAGGCGGAGAGCTTGATGGACTCAGTTCTTCGGCGGTCATTGATGCCAAATCTTGTTCATAACATTTCCAACTAGTTAGAGTGTTGGCCTCCGCTTGCGATATATTTCGCAGGTGGGGGCCATCCCTTTGTTTCTGTTGGCAACCCTGGTTTAGATGAGAGAGACGACGCTGACATAGGATTCCTACTATGACGAAAAGTGAACAAATCACTCTGTGCATTGATTGTGGTGGTGGTGGAATAAAAGGGTCTGTGTTTGATGAGCATGGAAACCAGCAGGGCCAGGCTCTTCGAAAAACGACGCCGTATCCGTTGCCGCCTCATTTGTTGGTCGATGTTGCTTCTGATTTAGCTAATGAGCTTCCGCAGGCAACTAGGGTGACGCTTGGTATGCCTGGAATGATTCGTCATGGCAGGGTGATTCAGACTCCTCATTACATCACCAAGGATGGCCCGCGTTCTAAAGTTTTACCTGAGCTTGAGCGGCAGTGGCGGAATTTCAACATGCAGAGCGCTCTTGAGGAGGCGTTGGGGTTGCCGACGCTGGTTTTGAATGATGCTGAAGTTGCTGGCGCTGGCGTGGTGACTGGTACGGGCCTCGAAATGATCATCACTCTTGGGACGGGGCTGGGCAACGCGGTGTTTGATGATGGCGTGTTGGCTCCTCATCAGGAGGTTTCGCAGGGTTTTCTCCGTTGGGGCCTTACGTATGACGATTATATTGGTGAGCATGAGCGTCTTCGTCTTGGTGATGCGCACTGGTCAAGGCGGGCTCGTAGGGTTGTTGATAGTCTTCGACCCGTATTTGTGTGGGATCGGCTTTATTTGGGTGGGGGCAATTCTTCGCGTATTACTGCGGTGAATCTTGCAAAAATGGGGGAAGATATCACGATTGTGCCAAATCGCGCTGGCACTTTTGGGGGAGTGCGGGCATGGACGTATGCGAATAATGCGCGCTGAACAAAGGATTCGGGTTGACCTTGGGTATAACGGGGCGTTTTTTCATGGTTGGGCGCGCCAGCCGGGTTTGAGGACTGTTGAAGAAGAGGTCAGTTCCGCGTTGGAGTTGGTTTTGCGCCGTCCCATTCAGCTCACGGTTGCGGGTCGCACTGATGCAGGCGTTCATGCCCGGTGTCAAGTCGCACATTTTGATGTGGATTTTTCCGAGGTGTCGCTTGTGAATAGACGCCGTATTCAGGGGATTTTGAGTCAAAGGTATTCGAGGTTGTGGCGTGATCCGTTGATTCAGGCAAGCCTCACGATGTTGGAAGCAAGATCTGGGGCTGCAGATATTTTTTTGCATGAGCTCACGCCTGTTTCGAATGACTTTGATGCCCGTTTTTCGGCTCTGTCACGGGAGTATTGTTATCGTCTTGCTGACGAAGACAGCATTCATGATCCAATTTTGAGGGCGAGTACTTGGTGGCAGCCTGGAGTGAAGTTGGACACGGAGGTTATGTCGGCGGCAGCAAAAATGCTGGTGGGTGAACACGATTTTTTGTCGTTTTCTAAACCGCGGAAAGGCGCGACAACGGTTCGCGAGGTGACGTCTTTCGAGGTCATAAGGGGGAGTCAAGTGGAAGTGCGGGTTACGGCAGACGCATTTTGTCACTCGATGGTGCGCTCTATGGTGGGAGCGTTGTTCGAAGTCGGAAGGCAAAAACGTGATCTTGCTTGGGTAGCAAGACTGTTGAAGGAGCCTTCGCGTGCCCATGGTGTGCCGATTGTCCCGGCCCACGGCTTAACGTTAGAGCAGGTCAGGTACCCTGATGCGTCGTTTTGGGGGGCGCGTGCCAGGGAAGCGCGGCAGGTGCGTGAAGGCGCACACATTTTTTGACCGGTGTTTTTTCCTTCGGTAGAATGAAAAAGCTTATGGCTGGTGTTGTTGGCTCGTTCCCACTCGCTGAGACACCGTGAGCCACAAGTTAGTCAGTTTTAACGAACCAAAAGCCCGTCCCGCGAGGCCAGTCGGTTCTACAAGACAAGGAATGAGCACACAGGTGCGCACATACTCACCGAAGCCCGGGGATGCGGACAAGAAGTGGTACGTCATTGACGCCACAGACCAGGTCCTAGGGCGCCTTGCCGCGCAGGTAGCTAACCTGCTGAGAGGCAAGCATAAGCCGACGTTCGCTCCAAATGCAGATATGGGCGACTACGTGATAATCGTGAACGCTGACAAGGTCGTGTTGACTGGCAATAAGCTGGATCAGAAGAAGGCCTACCACCACTCGGGGTACCCGGGCGGATTGCGTACCGTGAGTTATCGCGAGTTGATGGAGAAGGATCCTGCTAAGGCTGTAGCTAAAGCTATCACTGGCATGATTCCTCACAACAAGCTTGGACGCCAACAGGCCAAGAAGCTGCACGTTTATGCAGGTGCCACGCATCCGCACACGGCGCAGCAGCCAGAAGCGTACACGCTCACCCAGATCGTTCAGTAAGACTTAGGAGAATCGTGGCTGAGACCACCGAAGTACTAGAAGTAGAGGAAGAGCTTGTTCCAAGCTCGTACACCTCAGAGACCGATGCTCCTGCTGAAGGACGCGGTGAATCTATCACTGCTCCAGGCCAGGGACTTGGTCGTCGTAAAGAAGCCATTGCTCGTGTTCGTTTAGTGCCTGGCACAGGAAAATGGACCATTAATGGCCGTGCGTTGGAAGACTACTTCCCGAATAAACTGCACCAGCAGCTAGTTCGTTCACCGTTTACTTTGCTTGATCTTGAGGGGCGTTTTGACGTTGTCGCTCGCATTGGCGGCGGCGGCCCATCGGGACAAGCTGGCGCAATGCGTTTGGGGATTTCCCGTGCGCTCAATGAGATTGATCGTGAAGCTAACCGTCCAGCTTTGAAGAAAGCTGGATTCCTTACACGTGATGATCGCGCTGTGGAACGCAAGAAGGCGGGTCTGAAGAAGGCTCGTAAGGCACCACAGTACTCGAAGCGCTAAACGTACTTTTGTTTTGGCCCCGGCTCACGCAGTCGGGGCCATTACTTTTTGGTGACTTCGGGTTTGCTCGACATAAACTGTGATACAACCAGCGAAGAAGCTGAGGTAAAGTCACAAGAAAACAATGATAGAGAGAGCAATGGCAAAAGTAGCAATCCTCGGTTCTGGAATCATGGCAAGTGCCCTTACGTTTCCACTGGCAAAAAATGGTCATGAAGTGCATTTGGTTGGCACCCATTTGGATAGGGACATTGTTGACTCTATCCAAGAAACTGGGGTGCATCCGGGCCTCGATTTGAAACTTCCAGATTCGGTTCGCGCGTATCAGCTGGAAGAAGCAGCGGAAGCATTTGAGGGCGCCGATGTGGCGATGTCCGGTGTCAACTCTTTTGGGGTGCATTGGGTGGCTGAACAATTGACGCACCTTTTGAAGCCTGGCATGCGGTTGTTGTCTATCACGAAGGGAATGGAAGCAGACGCGGACGGGACTTTGCATATGATTCCGGATGTGTTGCGTGCGCGCATACCGAAGGATGTTGTTGATTCTGTTTCGTGGTCGGCAATTGTAGGTCCATCGATTGCTGGTGAAGTCGCAGTTGGACATGAGACTTGTGTGGTTTTTTGTGGGGATGACCAGGCAGAGTTAGATTATTTGGCAGATTTGTTTAGGACTGACTGGTATTTTGTGTGGACGTCAACTGACTTTATTGGTCATGAGGTTGGGGCTGCAACTAAGAACATTTATGCATTCGCTGCGGGCCTTGGGCAGGGACTTCTTGCAAAAGAAGGGAAGGCTGAAGATCGCTATGTCCGGTTTAATTATGGCGCTGCCGTTTTTGCGGAGGGGCAAAGGGAGCTGCGTCAGTTTGTAGAACTCTTAGGGGGAGATCCGCGCACTGCTGATGGCCTTGGCGGGGTTGGCGATATGTTTGTTACGTCAATGGGTGGACGCAATGTCAAAGCCGGACAGTATGTTGGTGCGGGCAAGCCGTTTTCGGAAGTACGTGACCACCTCCTAAAAGGCGTGACTCTTGAAGGGGTGAATGCGATTCGGGTTGTTGGTGGCGCACTTGAGCCCTTGACGGCTCGTGGCGTGATAAAGCCAGAAGATTTCCCGCTTTGTAGGTATCTTTACGAAATCATTGTTCATGATGCGCCACTTGTAATGCCTTGGAAGAAGTTCTTCGGGGGAATGCGCTGATAAAAAATGCAGAAATGAGCATAACGTCAATATTTGAGCAGTTCGTGACACGCGACTAGATAACCTTGAGGGTGAAAGTCGAAGAGCCCCAATGAAGAGGTGACTATGTCAGAAGTTATGAAAGCTGTGAGGATGTATTCTCCAGGCGATGTTCGCCTAGAGGACGTGCCGAAGCCCACCGCCGGACCCGGAGAGGTCCTGATGCGTGTTGCCGCTTGCGGAGTCTGTGGTTCAGATTTAGATCGCATGTATAAGAAGGGGCCGCATAAGTTGCCGCTCATTTGTGGCCATGAGTTTTCCGCGTGGATTGAAGAACTTGGCGAGGGCGTCAGTAATGTTCAGGTCGGTGACCTGGTTACTGTTCCGCCAATGATTCCGTGTTTTGAGTGTTCGCCGTGCGTTCAGGGGCAGTTTTCCCTGTGTGAAAACTACGATTATTATGGTTCGCGGCGTGACGGGGCATATGCAGAGTTTGTTGTTGGGCCGGCAGCGTTGCTGCTCAAAGTGCCAGAAGGCCTTGATCCTCGCGCCGCAGCAATGGTGGATCCTGCTGCCATAGCGTTGCATGCGATTTACCGGACTAAGCTCACTGTCGGCAGTCGCGTGGCGGTATTTGGAGGAGGCGGACCTATTGGGTTGTTTGCCATTCAATGGGCAAAACTCATGGGGGCCTCGGAAATCGTCGCTGTTGACGTGACTGAAGAAAAGGCTGCTTTAGCCCGTGAAGCAGGGGCGACGACGGCTATTTCGGACTTTGCTGAAATGAGCAGCATTGCCCGCCGAGGTTTCGATGTCGTCGTTGAGACTTCGGGGTCGCCCATTGCAGAAGATCAGGCCGTGTCTGTCACCGCGCGTCAGGGCGAAGCCGTGTATATAGGTATCCCAAATCGCGAGGTGACTTTGCAGACTGATTCTTGGAACCGGATGCTTCGGTTGGAAACCAAACTGATTGGGGCATGGAACTCGTTTTCCGCACCGTTCCCTGGACGGGAATGGGAGGTCACCCTCGAAAAAATGGCTTCTGGAGAGCTGCGATGGGAGTTCATGATTACTCACGAACTGGGGCTGGATAAAGTCGATGAGACTATCCGTGCCATGTCAGAAAGGAGGATATTTTCTTCCAAAGTATTGTTCGTGCCTTCCCTTGGCAAGTAGTGCGACAATGGCGAGTAGTCCTAACAGGGCCCAGCAGCTGCGAAGAAGTACGCCAGGCCATGAAGAGGCGATGGCGCGCGCCGCAACGCTGCATTACAAACAGCGAATGGGGCATGATGAGATCGCAAAGGCGATGGGAATCAAACGTTGGACGGTCGGGAGGCTTCTAAACGAAGCCAGGGAAACGGGAGTTGTCGAGGTCCGGATTAGGAATCCGCTTTCTCGCCGCTATGAACTCGAGATAGAGCTGAAAACGGTCTTCGGTCTTCAAGATGCCGTTGTCGTGGATCAGCAGCATGACTTGGCAGATACGTTTCGTTCGGTGGCGATGGCAGCCGCAGAATACCTGGTGAGCCGTTCGCCGTCCCCAAAGATTCTTGGTGTTTCGTGGGGAAGGACGCTTGCGGCTGTGGCCCAGGCGTTACCCCACGACTGGCATCCGGAACCGGACATGACAGTGACACTGGTGAATGGGGGTGTCTCCCAATCCACGTCACGCACGTGTGCGGGCGGTGTCCTTGACGCATTTGGCGGTCACACAAAGAAACCTGTGGCTACTATCCCGACTCCGGCAATCGTCTCTTCAGCGTCGCTGGCGCGAAGCCTCAGGCAAGAACCTGTCGTTGCAAACGCATTGGAAGAGGCAAGACACGCGGATACTCTCATTTATCCCCTTGGTGTTCTCTCTTCGAACTCGGTCTTAGTTGAGTCCGGCTGTATGGACGTAAAGGATGTATCACGCCTGAAAGCTCATGGCGCGGTGGGTGACGTTTTAGGGCATTTTTTGAACGAATCAGGGCAGGTGGCAGTCGCAAACTTTGACCAACGTGCAATAGGCCTGTCTTTGGACGATATCAGGAGGCTCCCAACCAGTATTGCTGTTGCGACAGGTTCTAGTCGCCTCCCGATGGTTCGCGGGGTTCTTCAGGCAAAACTGTGCACTGTTTTGGTGACGGACTCAAACATCGCCTCGAAAATATTAGGTAATAGGTAAGGAAAAATGATGGACAAATCTACTGTGGCAAGCATGATTGACCACACTTTGCTGCGGCCAGAAGCAACCATGGAAGACGTTGCGAACCTGGTTCGCGCTGGCGAAAAACTTGGGGTCCACTCAGTCTGTGTTTCCCCATCTTGTCTTCCTCTTCCAGTCACATCCAATTTGAAAGTTGCTGCCGTCTGCGGATTTCCATCTGGAGCCCACAAGAGTGAAGTGAAAGCGCTTGAAGCGGCGAAGGCCGTCGACGATGGTGCGGAAGAGATCGACATGGTGATCAACCTGCGGTTCGCAAAAGAGCATAACTTTGAAGGCATCAAAAATGAGGTGGGGGCAGTTAGGGCGGCACTGCCAAGTGCAGTGTGCCTAAAGGTCATCATTGAATCAGCAGCCCTCACTGATGAGGAGATCGTAGCCGTCTGCAAAGCCAGTGTGGACGGTGGGGCAGACTTTGTGAAGACCTCAACGGGATTCCACCCAAGTGGAGGCGCAAGCGTGGCAGCCGTGGCACTCATGCGCTCAGTGGTTGGCCCCAATATTGGAGTGAAAGCATCGGGAGGAATCCGCGACGCGAAAACGGCTTTGGCGATGATTGAAGCCGGAGCAAATAGATTAGGACTGTCCGCTTCAGAAGCAATTTTGGCTGAACTATAGCTGGCAGTACCTCCACCCGCAAGGACGCGAGAATGGACACAAAATGAATGAAAAGTATGTAGTTGGCATTGATTTCGGAACACTATCGGGGCGCGCCGTTGTGGTGCGCGTCAGCGATGGGAAAGAACTCGGAGTGGCCTCGGCGAAATACCGTCACGGCGTGATGGACCGAAAACTCACGGCAGGGGACGGGCGGGCTCTTCCGCCAGACTATGCCTTAGAGGTACCCTCTGACTATATCGAGGTACTGAAGACCGCGGTGCCAGCGGCTTTGGCTGAGGCGAAGATTGATCCGGGCAGCGTGATTGGAATAGGAACGGACTTTACGTCGGCGACAATGATTCCAACCAAGAAGGATGGAACTCCGCTTTGTGAACTGCCTGAGTTTGCCTCAAATCCGCACGCGTATGCGAAGTTATGGAAGCACCACGGTGCCCAAGAACAAACTGAGCGTTGCATTGCGGTTGCTGAGGCCCGCGGTGAGATGTGGCTTGCAAGGTATGGAGGGCGGCTTTCATCTGAGATTGTCATCCCGAAGGCTTTGGAGACTTTAGAGAAAGCTCCAGAGGTTTATGATGCCGCAGATTTTTATGTCGAGGCCGTCGACTGGATAGTGTGGAGGCTCACTGGGCAGTTAGTCCATTCTGCTGCCCCTGCAGGTTACAAAGCGTTGCGCCAAAATGACCAGTACCCGTCAACAGAGTTCTTTGCCGCAGTCAATCCGGGCTTTGAAACATTTATTGCCGACAAATATGATGCGCCAGTCCTGCAACTAGGGGAGCGCGCTGGGGAACTAACTGAAGAGGCTGCTGAATGGATGGGACTCCCAGCGGGCATTCCCGTTGCGGTTGGTCAAATAGACGCGCACGTGACGGCTCCAGCCGCCCAAGCTGTTGAACCGGGGCAAATGACTGCCATTTTGGGTACCTCAAATGTGTTTATCGTCAATGGGCGTACTTCGCGGGACATTCAGGGTTGCTTCGGAATTGTGAACGGTGGAATATCAGCAGGCCTTTGGGGTTATGAAGGTGGACAGTCAGGGGCCGGAGACATTTTTGCGTGGTTCACCGAAAACTGTGTTCCCGAGGCATACGAGGTCGAGGCCAGGGAGCTTGGCCAGTCAGTCCATGAACTTTTGTCGCAGAAGGCGGGTGAACAAGAGATTGGCCAACACGGGCTAGTGGCACTGGATTGGCATAATGGAAACCGGTCAATCCTGATCGACCAGTCTTTGTCGGGCCTCATTGTTGGGCTAACTTTGCAGACGTCGCCTGAGGACATCTACCGGGCGTTGCTTGAGTCCACGGCCTTTGGAATGCGGGTGATTATTGAGAACTTCCGTAATCATGGCGTTGACATTAGAGAAATTGTGGCTGCCGGCGGTTTGCTAAAAAACAAATTGTTGATGCAGATGCTTGCTGACATAACTCGGTTGCCTATGTCAATCTCAGTTTCTGAACAGGCACCGGCGCTTGGCGCTGCAATTTATGGTGCGGTTGCGGCGCGCGCTTACCCAGACGTCTACGAAGCCTCGCGGCACATGGGTGCGAAGATTGCCGAGGCCTACGTTCCAAATCCAGTAGCTTCCGCGAAGTATGACCGTCTTTATGCCGAATACCTTCAGTTACATGATTACTTCGGTAGGGGAGGGAATGAGGTGATGCACAGGTTGAAAGCCATTCAAGCTGACGCCGTTAGTAGTCGGCAATCCCGAAGACAACAGCCAAAATGACCAACCCGATGAGCACGATGAAGAAGAAGGCTCCCAAAACGATACCTGTGATGGCCATCCACCTGCCCGTTCGTATGCCATCTTTGGTCCGTGACAGTCCGACGGCCCCGAAGATTATTGCCAGGACATTGAATCCGGTGAGTCCAAGAATGAAGGCCGCCAGGGAGAAACCATCCAACGGGGCTTCATATTGCGGCGTCACTCCTGGTACTTGATTACTCATGGATGCGCCTTTCTGCTCTAACACCCTGGTTGCCACTCTATACTGGTCTACGGAAAATAAACGAACGATATTTGGGAGACACGATGGCGCGGCTATTTGGTACAGACGGTGTGAGAGGCCTCGCGAACCGCGACATTACCGCAGATTTGGCGCTTCGACTTGGTGAAGCCGCAGCCCGCGGGATTGGTGGCGGACCGCGACCTGATGGTTCAAAACCCCGCGCAGTGATCGGACGCGACACTCGCATTTCTGGTGAGTTCTTAGATCACGCAATCGCAGCCGGACTGGCTTCTGCGGGCGTTGACGCTGTGAGGATAGGGGTCGTGACCACACCGACCGTGGCGCACCTGACTGCCACAGAACCAGAGATCGAACTTGGCGTAATGATCAGCGCTAGCCACAACCCCATGCCCGACAACGGAATAAAGTTCTTCGCGCGTGGAGGCTACAAACTTGATGACGCCCTAGAAGACAACATTCAAGCCCTAATGGACACCGAATGGGAACGGCCAGTAGGTGCTGAGGTAGGCGAAGTCTGGTACGACGACGATATGGCAGAAAAGTCCTACATTGAGCACCTCGTCGAATCCACCAACGCGGATCTGCGCGGACTGCGCATCGCCGTTGACTGCGCAAATGGTGCAGCCTCACACTTAGGGCCAGAAGCCCTGCGTGAAGCCGGAGCCGACGTGGTGGTCATCAATGCCTCGCCCGATGGTCGCAACATCAACGACTCCTGCGGCTCCACGCACCCTGAACAGCTACAAGCCGCCGTTGTTGCTTCCAAAGCCGATTTTGGTGTGGCATACGACGGCGACGCCGACCGCTGCCTGGCAGTAGATGGCTTGGGGACGCTTGTAGATGGCGACAAAATTATGGGTTCACTCGCCATCGACCTGAAGGCTGCCGGACAACTTGCGAAGGACACGCTGGTCGTGACCGTCATGAGTAACCTCGGCTTGAAACTGGCTATGCAAAAAGCCGGTATCAATGTGATTCAAACGGCTGTTGGCGACCGATACGTTTTAGAGGCGATGCGAGAGGGCGGATTCACTCTGGGTGGTGAACAATCCGGGCACATCATCGACCTTGACTACTCAACCACTGGGGACGGAATTTTGTCCTCCATGCTGATTGCGCGAATGGTGAAAAACAGTGGAAAGTCGCTGGCTGACCTGGTTGCTCCAATCACACGGCTTCCTCAAACCCTAATCAATGTTTCAGGTGTCGATCGAAATGGCCTTGATCATGAAGCAGTAGTGAAGGCTGTTACACATGCTGAAGGGCTACTTGGTGATAGGGGGCGCGTGCTCCTGCGCGCGTCTGGGACAGAGCCTTTGGTGCGCGTCATGGTTGAAGCATCCACCCAGCAGGAAGCTGATGGGGTGGCTGCTGCGCTTGCGGATGTCGTGAAAGGGAACCTGGCGCTGTAGACGGTGCCTCGCGCAGTCTGAGGAACCTCGCGTCGGCCGACCACCACGTTGATCCGTCTCTCGTGTCGAGCCGGTGGGTTTTGGGGGGTAGCCGGGGGCTTATAGGCCACCGGCTAAGGGGTAA
>DAIOFF010000004.1:0-17305 GCA_036745855.1 Scrofimicrobium sp.
AACACTCACAATCAATCTCCAAACTGGTTCACAACCAGACTGCCAGACAGGGAATTCTGCGCTTTTTGGCAACCCAGATGAAGCATCTATCCAACAGGTTGCGATGCCTGCAAGCAGTCTAAGAATATGGCAATATTCCTCACCTGTTGCTCTTGAAATCCCCATTCTGAATGTCCGCTCTGCGCGGGTGGCTCGTCACGAAAGAACCAAATGACGGCCTTGAAAATAAAAGGAACAGTTAAGGGGCAGTGACTGATATTTGCACTGTGTTTTGGCTTGTTTTCCAGAGTCACATAGGCTCTGGTCATTCCGTTTGGTGGAGCCAACGGGACTCGAACCCGTAACCCCCTGCTTGCAAAGCAGGTGCGCTACCAATTGCGCCATGGCCCCAGTGATGTTTCCATCTGGGATGGAAATCTACAATGCTGCAGATTCCTCAGCTTGCTGAGCCGCTTCGACTTCAGCAATCTGTGCCTCAACCTCATCAGTAATCTGAGTCCAAAGGTCTTCAGATTCCTTCATGTCAAGCATAGCTCGGCGAACCACAAGGCCGATACCAACAGCGCCAGCTGCCAGGACTGAAAAAAGTACAAACTTCTTCATGGCAAACTCCTTAATGTTTCAACCGAAGTTGTATCGATCTGGCGGACCGCACAACCGGTGGGCCTAGCTGGGCTCGAACCAGCGACCTCAGTCTTATCAGGACTGCGCTCTAACCAACTGAGCTATAGGCCCGGGGTGCGTAGCTAATCTACCTGAGGACAAGCATCTGCACCAAAACGAGGATTGGGAAATAGATCACTCATCCATCATCGAGATCCGAATTCCGCCCACTAACATGGCTGTTAGATTGTAAAGAAGGGCGATAACGGTCGACATTGCTGTGAAGATAATGACATTTGCGATTCCGAGAATTGTGGCATACGAAATCACACGTGGTAAGCGGACATAGTCAAGCAAGTCAAGGAACTTATTTGCCCCCAGCTCTTTAATGAAGTCTTCAATAACACCGAAGACATTCATTCCATCCAATACTTTCCACAAAAGAATCACAGCAACTACTGTCATGATTCCCACAGCTACCGCCAACAGGAATCCAATCTTCAGCACAGACAGCGGGTCAATACGTGAGATCGTGAGGTCAACGCGGCGAGGACGGTCGACTTCCTGCTGACTCTGTGTCTGCTGTAGGTTACTCATCTTCCGTCTCCTGGTCGGCGTCTCCTGAATCACGCGTAATGGCAATCACACGGTCTTTTTTGTCCGGTCTGGCAAAAATGACGCCCTTAGTGTTTCGTCCCGTGGGCCTCACGTCACCAGAGTTTACCCTGACAAGTTTGCCACTTTCTGTGATAACAAGAATATCTTCTTCACTTTCAGTAACAAGTGCCCCAACCAATGCGCCCCGGTCATCGTCAAGCGACGCCACCTTAATGCCCAGGCCACCACGCCCCTGCAGACGGTACTCAGAAAGCGGTGTGCGCTTCGCATAGCCACCTTCAGTAACAATGAGCAGGTCAGCCTCAGGCTTCACCTTTTCCATCGTCAGAAGCTCATCTCCTTCGCGGAAACGCATTCCTGTGACCCCTGACGTGGACCTTCCCATTGGCCTCAACTGTTCGTCGTCCGCATGGAACCGTATCGACATTCCGTGCTTCGAAACCAAAATCACATCATCGCCCGCATCAACAATCTCCGCAGACACGACCTCGTCAGTATTTCCCTCTTCATCTTCGCGAAGATTAATCGCAATAACGCCTGCCTGACGCGGGGAATCATATTCAGACAAACGGGTCTTCTTCACCAAACCAGACTTTGTTGCCAAGACAAGATACTCAGCTTGCTCATAATCAGGAATAGTCAAAACCTGAGCAATCCCCTCGCCAGGTTGGAAAGGCAAAAGGTTAGCTACGTGTTGACCTTTTGCGTCACGGGCACCCTCAGGCAACTGATAAGCCTTCGTCCTGTAAACCCGACCCAGGTTTGTGAAAAACAACATCCAGTGGTGCGTAGAAGTAACGAAGAAATGATCTACAGCATCATCCCCGCGAAGTTGCGCGCCCTTAACGCCTTTTCCACCGCGTTTTTGCGCGCGATACTGGTCCTCTCGGGTCCGTTTGGCGTACCCCTCACGCGTAATGGTGACAACCACATCCTCTTCAGGAACAAGGTCCTCCATCGACATTTCGCCGCCATACGGCACAATCTTGGTGCGACGTTCGTCACCAAACTTTTCGACAATAACGGCCAATTCTTCAGAAATAATGGTTCGCTGCCGACTAGGCGTTGCAAGGATATCTTCAAGATCAATAACGTGCGCCTTAATTTGGGCGTGCTCATCAAGAATCTTCTGCCGCTCTAAAGCAGCCAGTCTGCGAAGCTGCATTGCCAAAATTGCGTTAGCTTGAATCTCATCAATCCGCAGCAAATCCATCAACCCAACACGCGCATCATCAACCGTCGGAGAACGGCGGATAAGCGCAATGACCTCATCTAACGCATCAAGAGCTTTTAGATAACCATCCAAAATATGCAAACGCTCTTTTGCTTTTGCGAGGCGGTATTGGGTTCGCCTCACAATGACCTCAACCTGGTGCTTCACCCAATAGTGAACGAATCCGTCAAGCGACAATGTACGCGGCACGCCATCAACGAGAGCCAGCATGTTCGCCGGGAAAGACTCCTGCAAAGAAGTACGCCGATAAAGATTATTCAGAACCACCTGCGCGATTGCATCCCGCTTCAAAACAACAATCAGACGCTGACCATTACGCCCAGAAGTCTCATCCCGAATATCAGCAATACCTTGAATCTGTCCCGTACGGGTCAGCTCAGCAATTTTCCGCGCCAACGTATCAGGATTCACCTGGTACGGAAGTTCCTTAATAATTAGACACTGGCGCCCATTGACCTCGTCAATATCCACGATCGCCCGCTGAATGATCGAACCACGACCAGTCCTATAGGCTTCCCTAATGCCCTTATTGCCCAAGATCAACGCACCCGTTGGAAAATCGGGGCCTTTCACTCTTTCAAGAAGAGCCTCAAGAAGTTCCTCACGGCTTGCCTCTGGATTTTCGAGGTACCACTGAACTCCATCAGCGACCTCGCGAAGATTATGAGGAGGGATCCGGGTTGCCATACCAACCGCAATCCCCTCAGAACCATTCACAAGAAGATTTGGAAACCGGGCAGGAAGTACCACTGGTTCCTGACTGCGGCCATCATAGTTGTCGTCGAAATCAACCGTATTTTCGGTAATATCCGCGACCATTTCCATGGCTAGCGGCGCCATTTTACACTCGGTATACCTGGCGGCAGCGGGCCCCAGATCCCCAGGGGATCCAAAATTTCCCTGACCATCCACCAGCGGATATCGAAGCGACCACCACTGCACCAACCTAGCCAAAGCGTCATACACAGAACTGTCACCATGCGGGTGATAGTGCGCCAGAACGTCACCAACAACACGCATGCACTTGTAATAACCAGCGTCAGGCCGGAACCCACCGTCATACATTGCATAAAGAATGCGCCTATGAACAGGCTTTAAACCATCCCGAACATCAGGAAGGGCACGCCCCACGATAACGCTCATAGAGTATGCAAGATATGAACTCTGCATCTCAGACTCAAGATTCACAGGGTCAATCCTGTGAACTACTTCATTGCCAACTACCTTCTCGTTGGGATCAACAACCCCATCCGCAGTAGCGTCAGTCATTTCCGATGCTTCAAAGTTTTCTTCGCTCATATTTCTCTCTGCTACGCGTCAATGTATCCGACGTATTTTGCATTTCGCTGAATAAATCCACGCCTAGCTTCAACGTCATCACCCATCAGCACCGTGAAAACCTCATCTGCTGCGGCGGCTTCCCCGATTTCCACTTGCTTTAGAAGCCGCGCCGACGGATCCATTGTCGTGTCCCACAGTTCTTGGTCATTCATTTCACCAAGACCCTTATATCGTTGAATCGGATTCGTTTTTGGAAGCCTTCTTCCATTAGCCAAACCAGCTTCAAGTGCCTGGTCGCGTTGGCCATCCGTGTAAACATACTCATGCTCTGCATTTGTCCACTTGATTCGGTACAAAGGCGGAGTTGCCAAATAAATATGCCCTTCTTCCACAAGCTGCTTCATGTAACGGAAGAAGAAAGTCATCAAAAGTGTTGCAATATGTTGGCCATCGACGTCAGCATCCGCCATCAAAATGACTTTCCCATAACGAAGCTTGCCAACATCAAATTCTTCGCCAACGCCAGTTCCAAGAGCACCAATCAATGCTTGGATTGTCTCAGAGTTCATGGCACGGTCTATTCTTGCTTTCTCTACATTCAAGATCTTGCCACGAAGTGGCAAAATGGCCTGAACGTCGGGATTTCTACCCATGACGGCAGAACCGCCTGCCGAGTCGCCCTCGACAATAAACAACTCACAAACATCTGCATCAGACGAAGAGCAATCATGCAACTTCGACGGCATCGCAACTGAATCAAGAGCCGTTTTCCTACGTGTTGCCTCACGAGCTTTACGTGCAGCAATACGAGCCTGACCTGCCGCAATCCCCTTGCCGACGATGCCCCGGGCATCTGCGGGATGTGCATCAAGCCAGTCACCCAACAATTGATAAGTCTGAGTCTGAACAAACGTCCTGGCCTCAGTATTACCAAGCTTCGTTTTGGTCTGCCCCTCAAACTGAGGTTCAGTAAGTTTTACAGACAGAACTGCCGTTAGCCCCTCGCGAACATCATCACCAGTGAGATTATCGTCCTTCTCTTTCAAAAGGTTCTTATCCCTGGCGTATTTATTAATGACCGTTGTGAGCGCAGTACGGAAGCCCTCTTCGTGCGTGCCACCTTCAGTAGTGTTGATGGTGTTGGCATACGTATGAATGGTTTCCGAATACGCTTCGGTCCATCGCATAGCCAACTCCATGGACAAGGTGCCCTCATCGTTCTCATTTTCGATCGCGATGATTTCTTCATTAATCGGAGTCACTTTTTTCGTGGTGTCTAAGTACTCCACATAATCACGAAGGCCGTCCTCATAAAGGTACGTGACAACCTTGTGTTCTTCTGGACCCTGTTCATCTGACTCACCAGCAATCTCATCCCCAAATGAGGCCTGACCGGGACGCAAATCAGTAAGAGTAATACGCAAACCCTTATTCAGGAATGCCATCTGCTGAAAACGCTGCCTGAGGGTCTCAAAGTTAAACTCGACAGTCTCAAAAATCTCTGGATCCGGCCAGAAAGTCTGGGAAGTCCCCGTTTCCTCTGTGGCTTCACCCTTCGTTAATGGCGAAACAGGGTGACCACCATTTGCAAACGACATCCGCCAAGCATGTCCCTGCCGACGGATTGTTGTGTCAACGCGGGTTGACAACGCATTGACCACAGAAATACCAACGCCATGGAGACCGCCAGAAACGGCATATCCCCCGCCACCAAACTTTCCCCCAGCATGGAGAATAGTCATCACGACCTCAACCGTCGGTTTCCCTTCAGTCGGATGCATATCTACGGGAATGCCGCGGCCGTTGTCATCGACCCTAATTGCCCCATCTTCCAAGATGGTGACCTCAATATGATCGCAAAACCCCGCCAAGGCCTCGTCAACCGAATTATCTACAACCTCATATACCAAGTGATGAAGACCCCGCTCACCGGTGGAACCGATGTACATGCCGGGACGTTTACGAACCGCTTCCAGACCTTCCAACACCGTAATGTCAGAAGCCTCATAGTGGTCATTCGTGGCCATTGAATTGCCCTCCTGTCCAAGGGTCCCATTCTACCAAATTCGAGACTTAGAAACTTGGTACCAGATATCGGTCCACCTGCATTTTTATTGTCAATATTGGTGAGCTAGGTCACCCATTATCCATATGTATCGCGTGGGCCAGGTCCTTTCACAGAATACGCGCCATGTTTCCAAGAAGGAGGCCTTGGGCCAGCTACGATTACCTGCAATTGACCGCCGGATCCAACCGTATCTGCAATCCTTTTTTCTATTTGTGGAATAAGCAAAGTCATTTGTTTAGCCCACGCCGTAGAATCACAGCGAATAATCAATTTCCCATCATCAAATGATTCAATTAAACAATGGGCTGCAACATGTTTTCCAGCTATTTCGGGCCAGCTAGATGCGACCTTCCCGAAAGACAAAGAAGCATCCCAGTCCCTGGACTTTGTGACGATTTTGAGCACGTCAGAAATGGGCCTTGGATTCCGCCACGTAACCCCAGAAGACTTCGCCACCCCTGGTGGAGGTTTCCAACCGTCTTCACCATCTGCATTCTCTGTAGACTTTGCTTGATACTTACGAAAACCACGGTGGGAAGGAACACCATCAGTTGCTTCTTTCATTCTTTCGTAACTGCTACGAATAAAGTCATCACTTGACAATTTCGCTTCCCCTTTCGCTATCCCAATCAATTCGAATGACGACAGAGGCATTACTAGGAACATCAGTATCTACTGCCGAGGTCACAAATACTTGCTCGAAACTGCTGATTTCAGCCGAAAGCGCCGTTCTCCTTTGCGGATCCAGCTCAGCAAATACATCATCCAAAATCAGTATTGGAGGCCCCATTTCCGTACTCATCACTTCTGATTGTGAAAGACGCAATGCAAGGGCTGCGGACCATGATTCACCGTGACTAGCAAATCCTTTGAGGGGGAGCCCACCAATTTCAATCTTTATGTCATCACGGTGGGGCCCAATAAGGTTTTGCCGGCGGCGCAGTTCTTCCGGTTTTCTTTCGCGAATCATGTCAATGTAATCCGACTTCAGCCGCGATACGTCCTCATCAAGACTCAAAAAGTATCCCTCTTGAATCCGACCAGTAACCTCAATATCAGAGATCTTCCCGGCGGATCCCTGACTATAAGACAAAACTGCGGCCTTAGAGTCATCGGCCACTTTCCCGTATTTATCCGTAAAGACCTCGGCCAACGCGGACGTGAGCGCTCTCCTGTGTGCTGCCACCTGTGCCCCAAGTGATGCAAGACTCTCATCCCATACCTCCAGCATCCCCGGATCCCGGCCATATGCCACGTCCTTTAATGCCGCACTTCGTTGCAGCAAGACGCGATCAAAATCACGCCGCACACCAACATAAGCTGGTTTCATTTGACTAATCACGTCATCAAGAAAACGTCGCCGAAGCGACGGTTCCGACTTCACTACCTGAATATCTTCAGGGGAAAACGTGACAGAACGCAATATGCCAACAATCTCACGTGGAGCTACCGGAACCCTATTGTGCCTAGCACGATTTGCACCACCAGGCACCAACTCAACCTCTATTAAGTGACTTCGGGTACCATCAACCTTCGCACGAATGACAGCCGCATTTTCACCTTGCCTAACCAAAGCACGTTCACTAGACACGCGGTGGGACGACAAAGTGGACAAGTACCCCAAGGCCTCGACGATATTCGTTTTTCCCCGACCATTTCGACCAACAATGACAACTATGCCACGCGGAAACTCTGCGACTAGCCGCCTATATGACCGGTAGTTTTCGAGCGCTAGCCCCGAAACATACACCTACATTCCATACTGAATCGGCATCAGCAAATAGCGAAATGATGGGTCAGGTTCCGCATCCTTGGCAGTTTGGCCCTGCAAGACCGCAGCTTTCTTCGGATCCGTAAACCCGAAATGGACCAAATCGGTATCACACACGTTTAGTCCTTCTTGAAGATACTGCGGATTGAAAGCCGTGCGAATATTTTCTGATTCCGTGAACATTTGAACAGATTCACTTGCAGAAGCAGTCTCGCCCTGAGTGGCGTCAAGTTGAAGCGCTCCGTCCTCAAACGTCAAACGGACCGACGTCTTTCGCTCTGCCACCAAAGACACGCGCCGCACAGCTTCGAGAAGCTCCTGGCGGTGGCATGAATAAGTTAATGAAATGTCCGAGGGGAACAGGCGCATCACAGGTGGATAATCACCATCCATCAGAACCGACGTTGCTTTACGTGAACCGGCACTAAAACCAATGAGAGACGATCGCTGGTTTTCATCATCACTTAGGAATATTTCCATGTCCCCAGAACCAGACATAGATTTCGCCACATCCGATAGGACTTTAGCTTTCACCAAAATGGTGGCCTGAATGTCGGCAGCGACGGGCTCCCACTCAATTTCTCTCATTGCCAAGCGGTATCGGTCAGTTGCAAGAAGCGTGATCTTGTTTCCGTCAATAACGAAACGTACGCCTGTTAGCAAAGGGACTGCTTCATCTTTAGACGAAGCGATTACGACCTGCTGAATAGCTGCTGCAAACTCAGTTGCATCGATTTTCCCTTGTTTTGCTGGCAACTCTGGGAAAGTTGGATAGTCATCTAAAGACATTGTCGAGAGACTAAAACTTGAGTTCCCGCAAGTAATAGATAGATGCGAATCTTTAGATTCCAGGAGAACGTCTTTGTTTGGTAAAACTCTGGTGATATCAGCAAGTAGCTTGCCTGATACCAACATGTCCCCTGGTGATTCCAGTTCTACTGGTACTTCCCCTCTTGCAGAAACTTCCCGATCAAAAGTGGATAACTCAAGTACACCGTCACTTGCTGAAAGTTTTACGCCCGCCAAGATTGGAACAGGTGGTCGCGTTGGTAAAGCTCGCGCTGACCACTGGACAGCCTCAGAGAGAGCGTCACGGGAGACCTTCAGTTTCAGTCCATCCAACAATGTGTGCTCCTATCGTCTTATGTAGTCCACTTTACGTGAACGGGCGGGGTTCGGCACACAAGATGCGGGCGGATCGTTGCGGCCTGGATCTAGATCTAGTAGGCGGCGTAGGGGTTGGGGATCTTGTGGATATCCGACTTTTTGGTTGAAAATTGAACGATCCGAATTGTGGGCGCGTTGTGTATGAAATTGTGTTTTCGAGGCGGAGCCTGTGGGTACCCATAAAGGCGGGTAGAGAAATCCACCGGAAATTCACAGGCGGATGCGGCGTGTTCCACGGGGAATTCACACCCCCTGTTGATTTCAGTTTTCCCGAGCCTTGTTTTTGATTCTGTTAATCAGTTCTGTGACGTGGTTGTATGTTTCGCGGCGTTCTGTCATCAGTCCGGAGATCTTTTTGTTGGCGTGCATGACGGTAGTGTGATCCCGGCCACCAAAGGCCTCGCCAATACGGGGAAGTGACAAGTCTGTGAGTTCGCGGCACAGATACATTGCGATTTGCCTGGCCTCCACCATGTTGCGCGAACGATCGGCACTACAAAGTTGATCCATAGTTACGCCGAAATACGCGGCAGTTTGTCCCATGATCAGGGCAACTGTGATCTCCTTGTCGTCGGGATCAGACAAAATGTCTTTCAAAACGCGCGTTGCAAGCTGAATGTCGATGGGCTGAGAGTTTAGGTTCGCAAACGCGGTGACGCGGAGCATGGATCCTTCAAGTTCACGAATATTCGCTGAAATGCGTGAGGCAATAAACTCCAGGACTTCTGGGACGACTTCAATGTTTTCTGCAGCAGCTTTCTTTTGGAGAATTGCGATTCTGGTTTCAAGGTCTGGTGGCTGAACATCGGTCAATAAACCCCATTCGAATCTTGACCGAAGGCGGTCTTCAAAACCTGACAGTAACTTTGGAGGCAAATCGGAAGTGATCACGACCTGCTTATTAGCGTTATGAAGCGTATTGAAAGTGTGGAAAAACTCTTCGACTGTTTGTTCTTTACCTTGAATGAACTGAATGTCGTCAATCAACAAAATGTCGACTTCACGGTAGCGCCTTTGAAACTCTGCAGTTCGGTCTTTCATGATGGCGTTGATGAAGTCATTTGTGAATTCTTCGGAGTTCACATAGCGCACCCGAAGATGTGGATAAAGTGACAAAGCGTAATGGCCGATGGCATGGAGTAAGTGAGTTTTGCCGAGGCCGGAGCCGCCATAAATGAAAAGTGGGTTGTATGCTTTCGCGGGTGCTTCAGCGACAGCTACTGCCGCGGCGTGCGCAAACCGATTCGATGGGCCGATGACGTATGAGTCAAATATGTACTTTGGGTTCAGCCTTGTCGTTTCGGTCTTTTCAATGACGAAAGGTCCCGGTTTCGGTTTTGGCGATGGCGAAGGGACCGGAACTGGTTCAGGTTCTTTTGGTGGTTCGGTAAGTGATGAATCTACAGTCACCGCGATACGTAAGTCACGACCTAAAGCATTTTTTAGGGCAGCCGTGATCTCAGTTGAGAGGCGGTTTTCAATGACATTTTTGGTGAACTCATTTGGGACAGCAAGAAGGATTGTTCCCTCGATGTCACCCAATGGGCGTGTTGTCGCCAAAAAGGCAGCATGTGCGGGGCCGACAAGTTCTGGGTCGAGACTCTTCAGTGCTTGTCGCCAAGCATCGGCTAATTCGTCGTTTGGCATTTTTGAGAGAAGCTCCTGCATTTCGTGTGGTGTTACCCACGTGTCATGGCTTCAATGGTACCGGTCGTTGGAAGTTTTCCCTAGCCTGGGAACAACCCTGTGGATAAAGTCCCATAAAGTTACAAAGATGTAGTTTGCCCTTGTTAAGCCCTCTAATCTGCGGAGTTGGGGCTCTGGAGTTGTGGATTCTGTGGATCGGAAAGTCACAAGTGGGGAAAACTTTCCACACGACTTTCCACAGTTGGGGATAAATGACATGAATGTAATTTGAATTTGCCCCCGTTGACCCCGAGCGATTAGGAGTCTATTCTTTCAGCGCACATGTGAAATAGGAGATATCTCGTGACAAAACGTACTTTTCAACCAAATAACCGCCGTCGCCACAAGGTTCACGGCTTTCGTCTACGTATGCGGACACGCGCGGGTCGGGCAGTTTTGTCCAGCCGTCGCGCCAAGGGACGTTCGCGTATCGCCGTCTAGTAGCTCTGGTGCTTAGTCGCCAAAATCGCATGGTGGAAAAGGAGACGTTCAGATCGACCATGCGAAATGGGAGCAAAGCCGGTGATCGGTTGTTGACTGTCATTTATGCCGCACCTCATAGGGGTGCGGCATTTGGCATACCTGGAACCGAAGTGGGATTTGTTGTGTCGAAAAGGCAGGTTCCACTGGCAACGCGACGTAATAAGATTCGTCGGAGATTGCGTGAGGTACTTCGCACCCAAATTCCCATTCTGGAAGCGGGCTCGAAAGTTGTCGTAATTGTGAAATCCGATGCACAAAAGGCGTCATTCGATGAACTTCGGCAGTCAGCGATGGGTTCATTAAGTCGAGCGATAAAAAAGGGTGCGCGGCAACAATGAAGTGGATACGGCAGGTCCTCGTGTTTCCAGTTCGTGTGTACCAACGGTTTGTTTCGCCTTTGTTCCCGAGGCGATGTAAGTATTATCCGACCTGCTCAAGCTACGCAGTCACTGCGATTGAGAGACACGGAATTTTCAAAGGAATGATTCTTGCCGTGTGGAGGATTCTTAGGTGCAATCCTTGGAGTATGGGAGGTGTTGACCATGTCCCAGAAGTTGGAATGTGGAAGAGTCCTGAGTGGATTCCGCCTGATGATTGGGTTGGATACGATTTGAAGTAGAAACTTGGGTATGAAACGCTTGCAGTCTAGAATATTAGGGGCGCACTGCGCTTCGATCTGAAAGGTTCCTTGGTGGACAAGTATCTTCATTGGATAATCGTCGCTTTTGCGTGGGTCTGGGTGAAAATCCACGACTTCTTCGCTTTTATTGGTTTAGGGTCTGGTGGTATTGGGTGGATCCTTTCCATCGTGGTACTGACGATTTTCGTGCGTGCTTTGATTTTGCCGCTCTACCTGAAGCAAATTCGTTCTTCACGCGGGATGCAGGCTTTGAGCCCCGAAATCAGGAAACTTCAGGAAAAATACAAAGGCAAGAATGATCAGATTTCTCGGCAACGTATGGCCGAGGAACAGCAGGCGCTATACAAAGAAGCCGGGGTTTCGCCTTTCGCTTCTTGTTTACCGATGTTGGTACAAATGCCGGTTATTTTTGCTCTCTATAGGGTAATTCTTGCCGTCGAACGGCTTGCTGCTGGTACTTATGATTACCCAAATCTTGGTCCATTGACTCAGGATGTTGCCAAAGAAATCTACAACTCGACTTTCTTCGGTGCGTCATTGTTCGACACTTTGACGACCACACCAGGGGCGTTAAAGCTTGTTTTTGTGGCACTGATCATTGTCATGGTGGCATTCCAATTCTTGTCTATGCGTATGTCCATGACGCGGAACATGCCACCCCAGCCGGATCCTAATAATCCCATGGTGCGGTCCCAAAAAATGATGATGTACATGATGCCGGCGATGTTCATCTTCACTGGTGTCATTTTCATGCTTGCGGCTTTGTTCTATATGGTGACCACCGCTGTATTTAGCTGGGCACAACAACTTTGGGTGGTGAAGGTGATGCCCACGCCTGGTTCTCCTGCTTATGCAGATCTTGTTGAAAAGCGGCAAAATAAGTTCCAAGGATGGGCTGGGCCGAAGATGACAGCGTATAAGGAGAAGGTTGAGGACTTGGGGAAGAACTCACCCGAACTGGAAGCTTTGGAAGAAAATACTCTCGAAGAAGTGAAAAAGCACGCGTCCCGGGATAAGATTTGTAATGATTTTCCTGAGGCTTGGTCAAAGAGTGATCAACTTTCTGTCTATCAAACGTTGGCCCTTGAACCCTGGAAGACTTTGCCAGACGAGGACTGGATGAAGAATCTAGTGAGGTCTCGCAGAACTCAAGCGGAGACCGGGTCTAGGCAAGGGCGGCAACCTAAGAAACTGACGAAGGAACAGAGAGCTAGAAGGAACGCGGCAGGGGCAGCGGGTTCGGGACAACCTTCAAAAAAGGCGAAACCCGGATCAAATTTGACCCCTGAAGAAATTGAGCGCAGGCGTCGCCAAAGGCGTGCTGAGCAGAGAAGACGTGGGAACTCTTCCAAGGGTTCCAAGTAAGTAAGGATAATCACGTGACGGAAAAAGACCGAATCAAGTTGCTTGAAGAAGAAGGCGACCTTGCTGCCGACTATCTGGAAGAGTTTCTAGATATTGCCGACATAGAGGGCGACATAGAAATTGATGTCGAAAATGACAGGGCATCGGTTGCTATTGTTGCGGAGCGGCCTGGAACTAATTTGGCAACTTTGGTAGGTGACGAAGGCGACGTTCTCGATGCGATCCAAGAGCTCACGCGGCTTGCGGTTCAGATTAGTACAGGCGAACGCACGCGGTTGATGGTTGACATCGATGGATACCGGGTGAAGAGGCGCGCTGAACTACGGGGTGTCGCAGAAGAGGCTATCGCACGGGTTCGGGCACACGGAGAACGCGTTGTGCTGGATCCAATGAATCCGTTTGAGCGCAAAGTTTGTCACGACGTTGTGACGGCAGCAGGCATGGTTTCTGAGTCTGAGGGAACCGAGCCAAATCGGCGGGTGGCTATTTTGCCGGTAGAAGATAGCGGTGAGTGAGGAACCTAGTTCAGCAGTTCGGGCGCTTTTCCAAGTTGGTTTTGCGCCCGTTGCCCGTTATGCCGAACTACTTCAGGAGTTTGGTGAAGAACGAGGTTTGATTGGTCCGCGTGAAGTGGATCGTATTTGGAGTCGACACATTGTGAATTGCGCTGCCCTCCTTCCCTTTCTTCCGTCATCGGGGACTGTGATGGACGTGGGTTCAGGCGGAGGGTTGCCTGGAATTGTTGTTGCATGTGCCAGGCCCGATCTCGATTTCGTTTTGGTTGAATCCATGGAAAAACGGTGTGCGTGGTTGGATGAAGTACGCACTGAACTTGACTTGGATAATGTTCAGATTATTTGTGGACGGGCCGAGGAACTAAAGGGAAAACTCAAAGTTGATGCCGTGACGGCGCGGGCTGTGGCAAATCTGGCAAAATTGATCCGCCTTACGTCTAAACTAATAAAACCTAATGGCAGGTTGCTAGCCTTAAAAGGCAGGCGAGCTTATGAGGAAGTAGAAGATGCCGCGTATGAACTGCGGCGTCATCATCTATGGACTGAGGTTCATGAAGTGACTTCTGTGGTCGATGGGGAAACTACATTCGTAGTGGAGTGCGGTCGTACACTGTCTTAGGCGCAATTGAGCGCTAGACTCGTTGAAGAGGTGGAAGATTGTCAGATATCAATGAGAACGAGCACGTAGCGCTGCTAGGTTCAGAACTGTCTAAAAACTTGGACGCTATTAAGGATTTGGACGCTGAGGTGTTACCTAAGCCCCTTGGGCCTGTGGTGATAACAGTCAGTAACCAAAAAGGGGGCGTCGGTAAGACTACAAGTGCTGTCAATCTTGCGGCGGCACTCTCCTTAGGGGGTTTGAGTGTTCTCGTCATCGACGTGGATCCTCAAGGTAATGCATCTACGGCTCTAGGTGTTGATCATTCGCCGGGCACAGTATCGTCGTATGACGTGCTTTTGGGTGATCTAGAAATCGAGGATGTTGTTCAGGTTTGTCCGGACTTCCCTGCAATATTGGTGTGTCCGGCGACGATAGACTTGGCGGGAGCGGAGATTGAACTTGCCTCCGCCATGGGTCGGGAGTTTTTGCTTCAAAGAGCGCTTGATCGATTCTTGGCCGCGTACGGGTCGATTGATGTTGTTTTGATTGATTGTCCCCCATCGCTTGGGTTATTGACGATTAACGCTTTGGTTGCGGCAAAACATGTATTGATTCCGGTTCAATCTGAATATTATGCGCTTGAAGGTTTATCGCTGCTTATTGGCACGATAGATCGAGTTCGCGATAACTTGAACCCGGATTTGAGTGTCATGGCTTTACTTCTGACTATGATGGATGGTAGGACAAAGCTGAGTGCAGAAGTCGCCGAAGAAGTGAGACGACATTTCCCTGGGGAAACTTTGGATGCCGAGGTGCCTAGGTCGGTTCGCGTGTCGGAAGCACCCAGCTATGGCCAAACCGTTATAGCGTATGAACCGAGAGGTACGGGTACTGTCGCGTACCGTGAGGCAGCCCGTGAACTGGCTGAGCGGTGGAGGGTGAATGCATGAGTGCACCAAAGTCGAGGAAGGGGCTCGGTAAGGGGTTGGGCGCGCTAATTCCTCCAAAACCTGAAAAGCCTGTTGATGTCCTTATTCCCGATAGGTTAGGTAAAGAATCTGGCGGGTTGACGGGGGGATCGGCAAAAGAACTCCTGAACCCACCTGCCAATGTTTCACGTGAAACAAGGACTACGTCACGTGGAAATCGGGTGAATGTTTCACGTGAAACAACGGATCTTGTCGATGTACCAGGTGCCACACTGTTGTCGGTTGCCGTATCAGATGTTGTTGCGAACCGTGCTCAACCACGGAACGTTTTCGAGCAATCCGATTTGGATCAGCTTGCAGAATCCATTTCGGAGGTCGGGGTGTTGCAGCCGATTGTCGTGAGGCCCCAAGATCACGGCTATGAACTGATCATGGGTGAACGCAGGCTTCGCGCCGCTCAGATTGCAGGACTTGAGGAGATTCCCGCGATTGTTCGCGAGGTTGGCGATGAGGATCTTCTTCGGGATGCTTTGCTTGAGAATCTCCATAGGGTGCAGCTCAACCCGCTTGAGGAAGCGGCCGCTTACCAACAGTTGCTTCAAGACTTCGGTTGTACTCAAGAGGTTCTGTCGGCAAAGATTGCCAGGTCTAGGCCTCAAATCGCAAACACATTGCGACTATTGAAACTTCCAGGCAGCGTACAAGAAAAAGTAGCATCCGGAGTTCTTTCTGCGGGTCATGCGAGGGCATTGCTGGGTCTCACCACCCAAGAAGCGATGGAAGCACTTGCGAGTCGCATCATCAAAGAAGGAATTTCTGTGCGTACGGCTGAAGAGTTAGTTCGTCACGCCAACGGAGCAAAGCCGACCCGTCCTACAAAGCCAAAGTCGGAAGTTTCCGAAGTTGCTCTTAGGGCAGCAGACTCAATTGCCGACCGTCTAGATACCTCAGTGACTATCACTGAGGGCAAGAAAAAGGGACGCATTGTGATTTCGTTTGCCGATCAAGACGATCTGCAAAGAATTACTAGGCTATTGGCGCTCTAAGTCTTGTTGCGTTTCTTGCGAGCGCTTTTCTGTTCCGATGCCATTTTTCCGTTTCTTGGAGCACTTTTCCGATCGTAGAATTTGATATGACTAACATGCGCTATCCGTGGTGTGCAGGTCGACTACCGGGTGCCTCCGTCAAGCGATTCAAATATGTTTCACGTGAAACACTCCCCTAATCGAAGCCACAAAATGCTTACGACGATACAGAGACAAAAACATGCTTCTTCGATTTGGAGAATATCCGAAGAGTCGAATATTCAGGACTTTCCGGCCCTTCATAGACGGAAGCAAAACCTCGACCCAAACTCCGTCATGCGAGAGATCGCGATCGACAGGGTTTTAGATGTCCCGGAATTCAAGGGCGACTCTCCGTATGCACTCTAGCCCTTATCCTGTATTGCATGAAATCGCGTGAAGTGGCCAAGAGTGCAACAAAGACTAGAAATGCCCACTCATAGCGTCTTAAAAATATCTGGAGTCGGAAGTTCGAAGACTTCAGTTGTCTCCGCTTTCGAACACTAATGATTACCACAGAAGCGGAAACGCTTTTTGACGGAACAAGTCTCTAAGTAGATTTTGATGCCTCCGCGATAGAAGGTAAAAAGGCGAGTAGCGCCCTTGGCGTTTATCGTGTTCCAACGCTTCTTCATGTGTGCGGCTACATTCTAAGTCCCGTCGAGTCCAATACCGTGAAAGAAAGGCTCAAACCAAAGGACTCTCGATCAAAGGACATCAACATACTCTGAATAGCCTATTGGTACCCTTTGGCAACACTTACCGTGCGCAGGTTAAACGAAGAAGTTGAGCCGAAGCGGTGCCAGTTTAGCAAGACTAACACCCGAACCACTCACCTACCCCGTTCTGGCGAAGCCTGACTTCTCTGGAAATCAGGGCTTACTTCGTGGTTCCTTATGGCACCGTTTGCCCGAAAAATACAGCAAAGCGGTTTTCCGGTTTTGGTATGTGGTCTGCGCTATTGCACGGCAGGAGACCGTGGGAGTGAGCATGCATCTGGCACGCAAACAGGATATTTCGAAACGCATAGCCGGTGAGAAAACCATCAAGCCGGTGGGCTATAGGACACCGGCTAGGCGGGAAACCCACCGGCCACAATCAATTGAGTCGATCGGCAGCTGACAGGGATTGCGCGGGCGGGTTGAGAGCGATTGCGTGAGAAGGTGGGATCTGCGGAAATTGTGTGGACCAGGATCTCCAGCGAGTAGGCACGAGAATTGGCGGTTGAGAGCGCGCGGTCAGACTTACTGCCGGAAGGGCATGAGAGTGATTGTGGTGCG
>DAIOFF010000004.1:17405-33629 GCA_036745855.1 Scrofimicrobium sp.
AGTGATTGTGGTGCGCGGTCAGTTTACGACTGGATGGGCACGAGAGTGGCTGACAGAAAATGTGCGGATAGTATCCCGCAGGGTGGGGTGACTTGATGTGGTTGCGTGGGTGAGTCTGCCGCCGGGCGGAAATATGAGTTAGCGGCTAACAATGTACGGATGGTCTGTAATCAGGTGGATATGGGCTCCCCCGATTGGAAGTGCGTCGTCTTGGCCGCGGGGCTTTGAATCAACGCGGCATGTAAAAGTGGCTCTAGAATCGTACGTGCTCAGGACACTGAAAAGAACCCTCAGGGAATTTCCATTTCAGTCGAAAAGGAGCACAAACTGTTGGCTTATAACGGATCATCTGCGCAAATTGAGAATTACGCACGTCCGCAATACGCAACGCCGGATCAGACCAGATGCAACCGCGCCGCGTAACTTAGGCCACGCGTAGACCTGACCGGCAATAACCACTAACCTTCAAGCCAGCGACCGGCATCAAGGGCAGCGCGACAACCGGTACCTGCAGCCGTGATTGCTTGACGATACGTATGATCCACAACATCACCACATGCAAAGACCCCAGGAAGAGTCGTGGCCGTGGAGGGCTCGTCAACCACAATGTATCCTTCAGAGTCAACATCCAACTGATCGCGCACCAGCTCAGACCTTGGCACATGCCCAATAGCTACGAATACGCCATCAACTTCCATTTCAGATTTTTCACCTGTCAGCGCGTGCTGCAACCGAAGCCCAGATACGGACTCATCCCCCAGCACCTCAGAAACCAAAGAGTTCCAAGCAAAATCAATCTTCGGATGGTCAAATGCCCGTGTCCGCATAACGCTAGATGCCCGCAGTTCATCACGTCTATGAACCACGGTCACTTTTGAGGCAAACCGGGTTAAGAACAAAGCCTCTTCCATAGCGGAATCGCCCCCACCAATAACAGCTAAGTGCTTTTCCTTGAAGAAGAATCCGTCACACGTAGCGCAGTAAGAGACGCCTCGTCCGCCAAGTATTTCTTCACCAGGTACATCCAAGTGTCGGTATGCGGATCCGGTAGCAAGAATAACCACACGCGCTTCAATGATCGAATCATCGAGATGGATCCGTTTTATATCGCCTTCCAGCTCTAACTTATTGGCATCCTCAAAAATGACCTCGGCACCAAAAGCTTCAGCCTGCGCTTGAAGATTTGCCATCAAAATTGGCCCATCAATACCAGCTGGGAAACCTGGGAAATTCTCCACGACCGTTGTTGTCATCAACGCGCCACCAGCATCAATAGCACCGGCAACGACAAGCGGATTAAAACCGGCCCTCGCGGTATAAATAGCAGCAGTATAGCCCGCTGGTCCAGATCCGACTATGACTACATCCTTGACATCTGACATGTCTGCCTCTCATTTAATGGTCAGTGAAGTGACTTTAGCGCGAGGGATCCCCTCATCGTCAAGAGGAAGCTTGACGAAGTTTATGCCGAGCGCTGACACGTCCGTATCTTTAGGGAGCTTTATGACAGTGTGCTCCGTGACTGGAGCCGTCACAAGGACCTTGCCTGCCCGAGGATTCCCATCCTCTGGGACCTTGACAGCAATTTCCCCATCACCGCTGCCCCCAACAAAATCAAGAACAATCTCGGTCGCCCGGGACTTCTCAGAGAAGGTCACCAAAAGCGCGATGGTGTTGTCCTCAGCGAACTCATTCCAGTCATAGTAGCGCGAATACCAAAGCGAATTCGGATCCCCATCAGTCAATGCACCCGCAAGTTCCGGATGATCCAAACCGTCGTTCGCCTGCGAGAAGACTTCAACCCCCGTGATTATTGGAGCACCCGGCGCAACAGGTGTTGGTGTTGGCGTTGGTGTTTCTTCGAAGATGGGAGGTTCTGTGCTTTCTGGCGCATCGCCGCCTGGAAGCGAAGAGAAAAGAGAATCGTCAATGGGCTCAGATAAGGTCGTCCACGCATAGAAACCACCCACACCGACCGCAATGGTTGCGAGCGCGATTGACCATTTTGTCGGATTGAAACGGAGATCCCGCTTGCCTACCTGCTGTGGCTTAGCCACCTTACCTCCTTGGTTGGCTTCTTGCGTTGCATTTGAATCGTACCCGGAATCTGGGGTACTTTGCCCCACCTTCACAGGAGCGCCGTTTGAATGCACGGGCTTCGGCGTCGAACCGCCACTTTGCCGAGAAGATGTTGATGGCGGAGCAGCCCATTGAGGTCTGCGCGGAGCCGCCGTCATGAACGCATTCGATCCAGGGACGATAATATCATCCCACCTGGGTGGCGGCACTGCCAACCCACTCCCAGACGGGTTGAGTCCAGAACCTGCAATAGCGCTCAAATCTATCTGGCTAGTCCGAGCTTCAGGCTCATCATCATGAGGCTCTGGGACCGTACCTTTTCCAAACCGGGCCAAGACCATATTCTTCGCAGATGCGAATCCGTTTGGATCTAGCAGTCGCAGAACGGCTAGGAAAACAGCTACAACAATTATTCCGACATAAAAAAGTTTGCCAGTAGCGCCAAGGAAGCTGACAAGAGACGAGCTTCCTGATGTGTAAGGAGAAAGAGGCCTCAGCGCGAACCATGCTGCGCCCGCTGAAATAGCAGCCGCCATTAAATAGAGCAAATACTGGGCAATGATCTTCCCCGGATTAATAGCCCTAACCCTATGTGCCGTCCAAAAGACAGCAATAAAACCTTGAACAACCCGGCAGGCAGTCTCCGCCGCCGAAGCACCAATGGTCCACCAATGGGCGTCTGCAATAAAGAAAATGGACCATGCGACGACAAGCTGAATTCCAGTTGGAACAATACCCATCAAAAACACAGGTTTCGCGTCCTCGAATGCAAAAAAGACGCGCTGCGAAATCATGACGATGCCCGTGGATGGAATGCCAAGAATTAATGCCAAAAGAACTTGCGAATAAAGTACTGCGTCTTCTTCCCCACCCCCCGGCATAATCATTTGCATCATAGGTATAGCGCCAGCCGCTAAAGCCGCCATAGCCAACATCGAAAGCATAACTATAAGCTGAACGCCAGTGTGATAATCCTGCGCGACTTCTTTGAAATTCGCCGAGGCAACATTATTAGCCAGGCGCGTAAAAATAGCAGTAGCCAAAGTAACCGCAATCAAAGACTGAGGAACCATATAGATCATGAATGCCGTGCTATATGCCATGGCATTAGCAACAGGCTCCCCGGTCTCCACCATATGGTTTGCCGCTGCAGCCGTAATATTGGTTGTCGTAAGAACACCAAGTTGGCTCACTGCCAGCGTCGCAAACGTCCAGCTAGCGACCTTTGAGGCCGAACCGAAATCAGTGCCCTTGAAATGAAAATCAAGCCTAAGTTTCACCCCAGAGTTCTTCACCGGAATAATCAGGCAAGCGGCCTGAAGAATGACCCCCAAAGTCGCAGAACCAGCAATAACTAATATCTGCGTACCCGTAAAGTCCTCGGCCGGCAAAGCATTACTGGTAGGACCCCACAGGAAAAGAAATGCCGCCAAACCCGCAATACCAACCACATTGTTCACAACTGGAGCCCACATAAACGGGCCGAAATGGCCCCGGGCATTCAAGACCTCACCAAGCAAATTATAAACGCCATAAAAGAAAAGCTGAGGCAAACACCAAAGGGAAAATGTGACTGCCAAAATGCGAGTAGAACCCTCAAGCTGATTCGAAAACAACGAAACCAAAAGCGGCGCGCCAACCATAGTCAGAAACGTAATACCAAATAAGAGCGTTCCAGCTAAAGTAATCAAGCGATTGAGATATGTGTCCCCACCCTTACGGCGAAGTGCCCGAATGATTTGTGGGACCAAAATAGCGTCCAAAATGCCAGCAGCCAAGACATTATAAACCGTATTAGGAAGCGTATTAGCCGCAGTAAAAGAAGCACCGACAGGCCCTACAGAACCAATCGCAGCAATGAGCATCGCATTGCGAATAAAACCCAAAATACGCGACACCATCGTGCCCGAAGCCATGACAGCAGAAGAGCGAAGCAAAGACTGTTTACGAGGCTGCAATGTCCCATCTTCAGACTTTTCACTCAATGCCTTCACCTCTACTAGCGACGGTTCGTCTTCTTCTGCGGATAATCGTACGCACCAATCCAAACACGAATAACAGTCCTAGTGTTGAAAGCGCGACGACAGTTCCCGTATCTTCCCAATTAGCACGCACCCGGACAGAGACCGATTGTGAATCATCCAGCGTAATCCCACCAGGGGTCGCAGTGCGGATTACGGCCTCAACATCCCCATATCCAACGGCCGTGACCGGCAACGAAACCTCAGTTTGGCCTTTCCCCGGCACCTTAACGAACACGGACTCTTTTGATTGCAACCGGGGATCACTTGGCTGAAGAAAAACCTCGACAGAAATATTTACGTCCCCATTGTTCTTGATAGAAACCGGAAAATTCGCAGTACTATTCACAATATTGACTGGGCCAAGGGGGATAACCTCAATCATTTGAGTAATATCTTGAAGCTGCGACGTAGCCTTACCCGCAATAGCCAAACGTTGAGCCTCATCAAGCTGGGCGCCAGCAGCAGATAAAACCTCCCCCTTCAAGGGTTCCACCAGAGAAACCCCGGCTGACGTCGCCTTAGACACCGAAACCGCAGTCGAATATAACTCAGAAAGAGGCTGCAGCAGCGCAATCGCATCAATCGCATCCTGACTCATGGGCGGAATTGGAGGGCGTGGAACAGTTGAAATAGGCGACTCAAGAACGTCCTGCAAACTAGCCGGCGCAACCCATGCGGAATCAAGCAACGCCTTTATTCGCAACGCTTGGGCCGCAGTTGTCCCGTCACTCACAGAAGCCAGCAGCGTTCGATGATCTGACGGATCTTCCAAACCCACCCACATGCTGGCAGAACGCAGTTTTTGCCGAATCACAAGCTCTTCAGCAGGACTACCCTCAGGGGCCGACAGAAGATCCGTGCCAGCCTTCCACTGATCCACAACAGTCGTCCCCGCCACCTCGGTACGCGAGTTCGGGGTGATCAAGCCCTTATCCGCGCTCCATGACTTCGGAGCGATAATGGCGCGGCCAGGAAATGCCGCAATCGCCTCGTTCGTAAAACCAAGCTCAGAAGCCAACACTGGCATCGAATCAGAATCAGGAATCGTAGCAGAGGCAAGATTCAGCAAATTCGCAACAGGTGCCCCACCAGCCGCCAGCAACGACAAATCAGCCCCGTCCCCCGGAAGAACCAAGTCAGCAGACTTACGAGGGGAAGCAATACTAACCCCCAACACATCAGTGAAAGCAGACTCATCAGCAGGCTCAATAGCAAGAACACTGATTTCAGTTCTTGGATACTCATCAGTATCAAAAACCACAATCGTGCGGGCCTCCAAAGAAACGTCCCCAAAACTGGCCACCACAGTCAACCCATGCGGACCAGCAATATCGACCTCAGGAGTCGGCAAATCATTGGCCGGAATCACAATACTCATGTGATCAGAGGCGGTCCCTGAACCGAAATAAACCGGAACGCCAGGCGTTTCACTTCCAGCCAGGTACTGATCCAAATGCTCAGGATGAATCGCTGACTCAGGTTCAAGAAAAACCTTGAGATCCACGTTTTGCGCGGGCGGCCCCGAAAATCCAAGCTCTAAAGTCAAACTATCATCGACACCCAACACCTCTGGACTCATCTGCTCAATGGTGAAACTAGGCTCATCAGCTTGCGCCGGAAAACAAACCGCGAAAACGGCAAACACCCCAAGAACAAAAACCCAGAATCTTCGCATCAACTGTCCTGAAATAAAAGGTCAAGAGCCGTGCGGATAACGCGCCTCTCATTTGGGTATGCCAGTTTCTTCGTCGCCTCCAAAAGCGGAATCCATGCGGCGTCCTCAGCCTCATGATCAGGATCAAACTCAACGGTTGGCTCACCGCTCACATACTCAAGCAAAAAATGGTGCACCGTCTTATGGATCCTGGTTTTCGGCGTCGAAAACCAATAATCAATAGAACAAAGGTTTTGAATGATTCTGCCACGCACGCCGGTCTCTTCAGCTATCTCACGAACCGCGGCTTCAGTAGCGGTCTCTCCAGCTTCGATATGCCCCTTCGGCAAACACCACTCAATATTTCCGCTGCGGTTACGCCTGGCAATTGCAGCCACGTACGCGATTCCACCACTAATGCGAATACACACCCCACCCGCAGACACCTCGGAAACCACAGGAAGATTCGCTTTTCTGTTGGTACGCCGCCGAATACGCTTGAGGCGCGTTTGCCCAGGCGTCGGTTTGTGATCGGCATACATACCTCAAGCCTACGATGTTGACGGCAATATGACCTCCACGTCCCCACGCACGTGACCAAGTCGGCACATCGGCTATGTTAGTCAGCTTTTGTGAATCGTGAACTCGTGGCAATCTGTTACGGGTGAATACGATTCCAGAAATGATGGCGAATGCAACCATAGCTTTCTCGAAGCTACCTGCGACAATATCCGAGTTGGCTGACATGTTCGAAAGTAGTGGTTTTGAACTTTCGCTGGTCGGTGGCCCAGTTCGGGATGCTTTTATGGGAATCGAACCGCATGATTTTGACTTGACCACCAATGCGCATCCGGGCCAAACCGAAGCGATAATCAAGGGTTGGGCTGATGCCATTTGGGACGTTGGTCGGGACTTTGGGACGATTGCCGCCCGAAAAGGGGACATAGTTGTAGAGATCACAACTTACCGAACTGAGCAGTATGACCCAGAGTCCCGCAAGCCCAGTGTGAATTACGGCGAGAACCTCGAGGGAGACCTTTCTAGACGTGATTTCACCGTAAATGCCATGGCAATGCGTCTGCCTGGATACGTGCTTGTCGATCCATTCGATGGATTGCAGGACTTAGCTGACGGCGTTTTGAAGACGCCAGTTTCTGCCACCCAGTCATTTGAGGATGATCCACTGCGGATCATGCGCGCCGCTCGTTTCGCCGCCCAACTGAAAGTAGATGTTAGTTACGAGGTGATGAGGGCGATGGAGGAACTGGCCCCTCGCCTCGAAATCGTCTCCGCCGAAAGGATTCGAAGCGAACTGGAACGGCTCATGATCACTGGTGAGCCGCGCAGGGGCCTTGAACTGATGGTGTACACGGGCGTCGCAGACTATGTTTTGCCTGAACTGGCTGCGTTGCGGGAGACAACTGATGAGCACGGGCGTCATAAGGACGTTTATCAGCACACGCTTACAGTCCTTGACCAAGCAATCGATTTGGAAACGGATGAAAACGGTCCCGTTCCGCGCCCGGACTTTATCCTCAGGTTTGCTGCCATTATGCATGACGTGGGCAAACCGGCCACGCGACGTTTTGAAGGGGGTGGGAAAGTTAGTTTCCACCACCACGAAATCGTTGGGGCGAAGATGACGCGAAAACGGATGAATGCACTGAAGTTCGACAAAAAAACCACCAAAGCCGTCACAGACTTAGTAGCAGGTCACCTCCGGTTTCACGGTTATGGGGAGCAGGCGTGGACAGATTCCGCCATCCGCCGTTACGTTGCTGATGCCGGTGAGCAACTTGAACGCCTCCATAGACTCACCCGCGCAGACTGCACGACCAGGAATAAACGCAAAGCCCAGTTTTTGTCATCTGCCTACGACGATCTGGAAGATCGAATCAAACAGCTGAAAGAAAAAGAAGAACTGGACGCGATTCGCCCTGACTTGAACGGCAACCAGATCATGCAGCTGCTAAACCTGGGTCAGTCAAAAGCGGTAGGAGACGCTTACAAGTACCTTTTGGCTCTTCGTATGGAAGAGGGGCCACTTGGTGAAGAAGAGGCCACCAGACGTCTATTGGAATGGTGGAAGAAACAGGCTTAGTTCTCTGCCGCCCGGATTGCAGCAATCATGGCATCTAGTTGTTCTTTGTTTTCGTCAATGAACTGCTGTTGAATCGCGTATTCAACTCTTGATGCTGTGTCTGTGTAACCAGTTTGTTCACGGCACCCAGCGTCAAGCACTGCAAGGTTTACTTCTTCGTTTCGGATTTCTTGTAGGGCATTTGCACTGGGTTCCCCGGCCTCGTTATTGGCCATTTCTAGGGCTTTGCTTGAAGCGGAAGCAACCGCGTCAGGTGGGGAACGAAAGCCGTCAAAACCCTGCTGATGCATGCATTTTGACCACTCTTTGCTTTTTTGGTCGAGTCTAGAGTCCGTTAGGACAAGGTCACCCAAGCTAACCATTTCATCAAACAAGCTTGACCATTCTGTGTCTTCCCACACGGGGCCCAAAGGGTCGCCTGAACTGGTATTCCATACTTGCTCTTGGGCTACGGCCGTGCAGCCACTGCCTTGGCCTTTTTGATCGCCTGACTGGCTGAAATCTCCCCAAAGGGCAGAATCGTATGCTTGGCGTTCTTCGGGGGACATTGCATCGAGCATTGCTTGGTTGGGGTCCGTGAAAGGCGTTTCATTTAGGCCATCTACAATCCCATACCCGTGTTCTTTCGCGTAGGTCAAGTTGCCGATTTGGCCTTCAGTTTTCGTATCCCTAGTTGAGTAGTCAACGGGAGTGTAGTTGAAACCTTTCCCCGACATGCAGGTAGCAATTGCCGCCTCATAGTTCTTGTTGTCCTGGTCGACTTGCGGGGATCCGGTGCCAAGCAGTGCAGAAGAGAGGGCAGGTGTGTCTGCGAAGAGGGTTTCGAAAGGGGAATGCTCTGGAAGATCGTCTTCTGGTAGTTCGGGGGCAACGTATGCGCCGCTCTCGGGTTCTTCCGGCGATTGCTCTTTCGTGTCTTCAGTGCATCCGGATAGCGCTAGCGACAGGGCGGGAATCAAAAAGAAGATGCTTCGAACCTTTGTCATGCTCCTAGCTTGCCAGCCTTTATCCAGTTCGTCGCTGCGCGTACTAACATGAACCACCCAGAAAATGAGATCCATAACCATCCAAGTAGCCATTGTGAAGCATTTGAGTTTGGCGAGGCGGTGGTGGCAGCTAGGAAATATACGCCAGCAAGTGCGGGCAAGTAGAGAAGCAAAGTGACAACACCCGCTTCGGCTAGAAACCTGCCTTCACCTGCGCCTATAAGAATGCCGTCGAGTTCGAAGGTGATGGCACCGATGGGGAGAGTGAGCCCGGCGATGAGGACAGCTAGTGATGCAATTTCGTGCATTTGTTGTGATGGGCCAAAAAGTGTGGGCGTCCATTTTGAAGTGGCTGCAATCACAGTTCCAATTGCGATCCCGGCAATCAAACCCCACCCAGTTACGCGTCGGATGACTGCTTTTAGCTCTTTTTGTCTTCCGGCACCGATGGCGTGTGCCACCAGGCTCTGGGCTGCGATTGCTAAGGCATCAAGGGCGAAGGCCGCTGTGTTCCATATCGACATTGCTACCTGGTGGGCTGCCAGCACTTCTGTGCCACCGCGCGCCGCCACGTAAAGGGTTGCTAGTAAGGCAAGTCGCAAGGACGCTGTCCTAAGGAACAGTGGCCATCCGGCTTTGATGTGCACCCACAATCCGCCGATTCGGAACCGGCGTTCCACTCCATTTTTGCGTGCAGCCTTCATGACAATTGTTACAAGAATCGTTGCCATCAATATTTGGGTAAGTGAAAGGCTAATTCCTGCGCCCACAATCCCAAGGTTGAGGCCATAAATGAGGAGGAAGTTTCCAGCTATGTTCACGGGGGCACCTATGGCCAGAACTATTAGTGGAGTTCGCGTGTTCATGAACCCTCTAAGTACGCCTGTGGCGGCCATAATGATGAACATTGCTGCCATACCAGGTGCCCCGAACCTCAAATATGAAGACGCGTAGGGGCCCACTGTTTCATCGGCCCCTAAGAGCCCAACAAGTTGCGGGGCAAATATGATCGCAACCGTCATCATGACAAGCCCCAGCAAAACTCCCAGCCACAGTGCGCCAATGCCATTTCTGAGGGCACCGCGTTTGTCCCCAGAGCCAAGCAGACCGGCAGTGGAAGCAGTTGTGGCGTACGCAAGGAAAACAAAAAGCCCAACTGCAGTGTTCAAAACCGCTGCCCCGACTCCTAATCCCGCCAACGAAGCAGTCCCCAAATGGCCGACCATTACGGAGTCGATGAAAGTAAGAGCCGGCTCGATAACCAACGTCCCTAAAGCTGGTATAGCTAGGGCGAATATGGCTTTTGAGCTATATGTCTCATCCAGAGGTTCAGGGCTTGGGGACACGTCGTTGGAAGCGTTTTGTTTGTCCACGAATTTCCTTCCAATAGTTATCCACACACTGTGAACTTATCTGTGGACGACGCGCCGCAGAATATCGGTAGTCACCCAATCGTGTCGCACACTGGTCCCGAGTTTATCCCGACTCTACCCACAAGCTATCCACAAGAAATTCACAAAAATTCGGGCATCTATCCACATTTTCGAGTTGGCATTTTTGTGAAGGAGGATTAGCCTCGATCCGGGTTAATGGAAGAAAAAACTGGGCGGAGGAAGTCGTGGCGGAACCAGCATTTGACAGAATTCCCCCTCAGGATTTAGAAGCCGAGCGATCGGTACTAGGCTCAATGATGCTATCCAAGGACGCTATCTTGGAAGTCGCAGAAATCGTCGATTCTTCTGACTACTATCAACCCGCCAACGAAACAATCCATAGCGTTATTATCGAACTTTCTGGCCGAGGCGAACCGGCGGATCCCGTAACCGTCTCAGGTGAGCTGCGCAGGCGCGGTGACCTGCAACGCGTCGGGGGTGCACCTTACTTACACACGCTGATTGCTTCAGTGCCGACGGCTGCGAATGCCGCCTATTATGCGCGGATCGTGAAAGAAAGGGCCACCCTTCGCCGCCTCGTAAACGCCGGAACCAGAATCGTTCAACTTGGCTACTCTGAAGAGGGCGGCGAAGTAGATCAGATTGTTGACGAGGCGCAGGCGGAGGTATACGCAATCGCCGAACGCCGCGATCGGGAAGACTACATTCGTTTTTCGGACATGTCAGAAGACCTCCTCGACGAACTAATGGAGATTGAACGAAATAAAGGTGAGGTCAAGGGAATTCCAACCGGTTTTGAGGATTTGGATAGGCTCACTCAAGGTTTACATCCCGGCCAGATGATAATTGTTGCAGGTAGGCCTGCAATGGGTAAATCGACTTTGGCGCTTGACTTTTGCCGTTCTGCCGCCATCCATAACAACAAGACTGCGGCAATCTTCAGCCTGGAAATGTCGCGATCTGAAATTGCGATGCGCCTGTTGTCGGCCGAAACCAGTGTGTTTCTAGCAAAGATGCGTTCAGGCGATTTGAGTCCAGATGATTGGACAAGGGTGTCGCGGCGGTTGGGGGACGTATCTGAGGCTCCCCTATTCATTGATGATTCTCCAAATATGTCAATGATGGAAATCCGCGCAAAATGTAGGCGCTTGAAACAACAGCATGATCTGAGTCTTGTGGTTATCGACTACCTGCAGTTAATGAGTTCAGGACGCCGCGTTGAATCACGCCAACAGGAAGTTAGTGAGTTTTCTAGGCAACTGAAACTATTGGCGAAAGAACTTGAGATACCAGTTATTGCTGTGGCTCAGCTAAACCGTGGCCCGGAATCCCGAACAGACAAGAAGCCAATGATGGCTGACCTTCGCGAATCAGGGTCTTTGGAACAAGACGCGGATGTCATCATGCTTCTGCATAGGCCCGAATATTATGCGGAAGGGGAAAGGGTTGGCGAGGCCGACATTATTGTGGCAAAGCACAGAAACGGTAGAACGGACACTGTGCCTGTGACATTCCAGGGGCAGTACTCCCGGTTTGTGAACATGGCGCACTCTGCGCATCCAGGGGATTCCCCAATCTAAGCGATCACGCGGACAACGTTCGGTGCGACTTTGACTGTAAAAGGCACGCGCGCAATGAAGTCGCCATCAGCCATTGCGCTTAGCCCAACTGGCTCTGCAATCGTGATTTCTGTTTCGGATTTCACCTGAACTAGTGGACTGTCGAGGCTGCGCCCAGCTAAGACCTTAGCCAGCAATGGAACAACCCGTGTTTTGCTGGTTTTTTCCACACTAAATACTTCCAGTACCCCATCTGTTAGATCTGACTGCGGCACGATGTTGATGCCACCACCAATCCAACCGCTGTTAGATATTGAGCAAACCCAGCCAGAAAAAGAATCTTCGTCTTCGCCAGCGATTACCGTGAAATCAAGCGGTTTGAACTTGGCGAATGCCGAAACCGCACCCCACGCATACGCGAGGGATCCCCAGCGAATTTGTGACTTATTAGCTTGCTCGTTTGCTGCCCGGTCTATTCCAAGGGAGATCACACCTAATGCAAGTTTCTTGTCGTCCCCAACCCACATTCCATCGATTGTTCGCTCTCTGCCTTCCGTGCCCGACTGCGCCAGAACCTCGGCATGCTTTTGAGCGTCCATACCTATTTCTAATGCGCGACAAAGATCATTTCCCCTCCCACCTGGAAAAGGAACCATGACCCGGGTGGGATCGTGTGCAAGACCTGCAGCGACCTCGGCCAAATAACCATCACCACCAACTGCTCCAACTAAACCAGGGTCACACAGCTTTGCCGCGTCTGAAACCGTGTCGGATGAGCGGGTTACTTTAACGTCAACTTCCCAGCCAGCGCCGCGTAGGACTCGCGCTACTTCGCGACCGTCATGGAGTGCTTTACCGCGGGCAGATAAAGACGACACTAGCAATTGCATCTTGGGACTCACGAAAAGAGTTTACAGTCAGAATCGCATAAAGCATTGATAACAGCCGTCTTTGCAGGCTGTCCCAGACTCCGACCAAGTCGGCCGGATGGTCAAAAAATTGGGTAGCTTGCTAGATGACATTGTTGGATACGTTAGGTGCAATATGCGTAACAGACATACCGGGATACCAATTGCCGCAGCCACACTTGCCGCAATTTCACTAGTTTTCTCCGGGATGGCCGGGGCAGTTGATGCCCCTGCAGGTCAACCGGGAACGGAGGTTGACCAGTTCGAATTGCCTGAAGATTCAGGGGTTGGGCCTGAACCAACTGATGGGCCATCCGAAGACGTGAATACTACTGAGAACCCCGGCGAGGAAGCTGGGTCCACACCAGAAGAACCGGCAGAGCCCACTGAAGAGCCAGAAGGCGACGCTCCAGAGGCAAACCCAACTCCCAGTACAGAACCGCAGTCCGGTAGGCCAGCGACTCCGTCTGCTGAAGATGAGAACGCTGATGATGAAGATGATCCTGAGAACATGGATCCATCATCTTTGGCATTGTCGCCTGAAGATGTTGATCTATCAGAACCAGAGGTTGATCCACCAACGCAGCTGGCAATATCAGGCACTGTCGTTGCTTTGATTTCTGAAGATCCCGAAAATGATGAGATTCAATACTCCATTCACACTAATGATGGTGACATTTTCCCAATCGAAAGCGAAATGGTTGAAGACGCTGCATCAGGAGACTCATTCGAAGGCATAATCGAGCTTCCAGAAGATGTCAGGGAATCAGCTGATGAGAAACTGTCAACCCTTGAAGATACGACTTTCGCTGCTTCTGTAGCTGATGCTGTTTCTGAAAAAGGCGAGTTGTTGCGGGTTGTCGAGGCCGAAACAACGCCAGTCGCAGCGGTTACTGCTAATAGCGGTGCTCATTCCTTTGATGTTGTTTGGATTTACAACAAAAATATTCATGGGAAACCATCTGCGCAAGAGATCAAGAGCGCTGTTACCAGATTCGGCAAGTTCTGGAAAGATGAAACCAAGGGGAAATTTGGTAATCCCAATGTGCGGTCAGTCAAGTTCCAGGCAACTACTGACACCAAACTGATTTGTGCCCCGCAACAAAGTTTCACGCCCAATGCGGCAGCCCGTATGTGGGAGTCTATTGGAAAGAAGAATTTTAATCGCGGTATCGCCTCTTACGTGAACTCATCAAAACGGGAGCATTTAATGGTGATTGCGCCCAAAGGCCACAACGCCTGCAAGCCAAATGGACTGGTGGGGCTCGCTTCCGTCGGAAAGAATGTGAACTCAGGTGGCGTTATCTGGGGGACCGTAGATGCAGCAAAACCTGCAGGGTGGGGACAAACACTAACACACGAACTGGGCCATAACCTGGGGCTTGCACACTCAGGTGTCTATTCTTGCCAGGGCAGTGTGAAAGTAAACTACGGCTTTGGATCGAACTGTGTCATGGATCAATCTGTGGATGCTGGCTCTGGAGAATATCAAGACTTTATTGATGTGATGGGCGGCGGAATATCTGGTCTTGGTGCCTCTACTGAACCCAAGCTTGCGGCGCTGAATACGATTCATAAGTTTCGTTTAGGTGCCTTCGGGGCAAAGGAGTACAGAAACGTTGCTTACAAAAAGAGTAGCTACACTTTCGATTTGAACTCAATGGGAACACGTAAAGGGTTACGATCTTTGCGAATATCAGATCCTGCTGATCCATCAAAAAAGATTTATGTGGAATACAGGGATGGACAGGGCTTCGACGCGGGGGCGTTCTACACCCAATTCGGTGCCGGATCCATTTATCGCCCAGGTGTCAGGGTGTCTGTGCAGGGGCTGGGAAGCAACCCCGTTAGCGGGATCTCTCCGCGCCCCAACGGATCTTTAGCTTTAGTCCCAGGCGAAGTGTTTTCTTCGGGCCTGCTGGTTGGAGGCGTACCATCTGTCCTTGTTAGGTATGTGAGTTCTGGGGCTGGGAAGGCAAAAGTCCACATTACGCTTGCGAAACCAGTGCCACTTAAAAAACCAAAGCCGAAGATCAAAGGATCGCTGACTATTGGCAGTAAGCTCACGGTTGTTGGCGCAGGAAAAGCCGCCTGGAAGCCCGCTGCCCAAACTCTGAGTTATCGCTGGCTTCGTAATGGAAAAGCAATTGCTGGGGCTACGGGCGCGACGTACACGATACAGTCCGCAGACCGCAATAAGAAGATATCTGTTCGGGTAACTGGCGCTGTGCCGAATTATTCAGCAACGTCTGCACAGTCGGCTGAAGTGTTGGTCAAAGGTAAGGCGACCGTACGGCGTATTTCTGGTTCAGACAGATACGAAACGGCTGCGAAGGTAGCGTCTTCTTTCAAGAACACGAATCGCCTAGTGTTTGTGGCTACAGGTGAGAACTATCCGGATGCGCTTTCTGCAGGTGCGGTTTCAAGTGGGGCTGGAACCCCGCTGCTGCTTGTGCCAAAGAATGGGAAAGTGCCAGAGAGCCTTAAAGCTCAGGTGCGTCGCCTAAAGCCCTCGACACTAGTCTTCGTAGGTGGAACAAACACCATTAGCAAAGAAGTTGAGCGGGAACTGGGCCAAGGGTTCAAGACTGGCCGTGTCTACGGTGGCGACCGGTATATGACATCCAGATATTTGATGTCTGCGTTCGACGAGGTCGCTGGTCGGGACCTGTTCTTGGCAACGGGCTCAAACTTCCCAGATGCGCTATCTGCCACGGGTGCGGCAGGTGGACGGATGTCCCCTGTCTTGCTGGCCAATGGAGCTGCAGGGGGGCTAGATAGTCCTACTCAAGACGTTATTGCCAAGTATGGTCCAAAGAAGATTTGGATTGTCGGGGGCCAAAACTCAGTATCCCTTGGTATAGAAAACCAGTTGAAGCAGTTGGGATATAAAGTCCAACGTGTTGCTGGCAATGATAGGTATGAGACAAGTGCCGAACTAAATAGAGTTTTGTTCGGTGTTGGATCCGCCCGGCCAGAAGTGAAGCAACACTACTGGGCGTCTGGTTTAGGTTTCGCAGATGCATTGTCAGGATCGGCCGCAGCTGGACGTGACCGGGCTCCACTTTATGTGGTGAAACCAAACTGCGTTCCATCGCAGGTGATGTCCCACCTGTCACAAAAGAACGTAGGACTAGTCACGCTGCTTGGTGGCACAAGTTCACTTGGAAACGATGTGCAGAAGTTGAAGCGCTGCTAGCGCTGTAAACGGATAGGTGCCCCTGGCTTTAGAGGTCAGGGGCACCTTCATTTAACGCAGCTTTCAGGCTGCTGACTCTATTTCGGTTGGTAAACCTAACTTCTTGGCTACATGAACCCGACTTCCTGGCCAAAACCCTTGTCCCCAAACCGTTACCCTCACTTCACGGCCAAAACTCTTGTCCCCAAACCACCAGCCCTACTTCCCGGGGCTAAACCCAATTTCCTGGCAATAACCCCTACTTCTTGACTAAAACCCTTGTCCGCAAACCGTTACCCTCACTTCACGGCCAAAACTCTTGTCCCCAAACCACCAGCCCT
>DAIOFF010000004.1:33729-34267 GCA_036745855.1 Scrofimicrobium sp.
GGGGCTAAACCCAATTTCCTGGCAATAACCCCTACTTCTTGACTAAAACCCTTGTTTTCTGGCCGTAACTCCTACTTCCCAGCAACAAACTCCACTTTCCAACGCCAAACCCTACTTCCGAGCAGCCAGGAATTTTCAGCCCTAGAGTTGTTGCTACAAACATAGGGTTATAGACCTACGTCCAGGCACACAATGCTATGGCTGGAACGCGTCGACGTACTAGCAGGATTCGTTTGGCTCTTTTTGGTTTTAGTTGTGTCCGGCAGTATTGAGGTAGGACGTTTGGTTGGTGGTTTCCGTTTGTTGTGTTGGTTGGTTTCCGGCCGTTGTGCTGATTTAAATCCTGCCGTTAGAGTAACCATGATCGTTGTGGGTGCGGGTCTTGTGGCGGGATGGCGGCCCAGTGGTTGGTGGCTTCATCCAGTGGTGAAGGGGCTTGAGTGTTGCTTAGTGGGATGGGTGGCTTCTATGGTCGGTATCCCTATCCAGTGGTGAAGGGGCTTGAGTGTTGCTTAGTGGGATGGGTGGCTTCTATGGT
>DAIOFF010000005.1:0-32669 GCA_036745855.1 Scrofimicrobium sp.
CGGGGTAACGGAAGTTACAGGTCTTCCTTTGCGCGCGGAAATCCAAGAGCTGACTGAAAAGAGGGCCACAGCTGATGGAAAACGCGAAGCGCGGCAGGAAGCCGCGGATTTTCTAGGACTTGACCCCACATTGCCAACGCTTTTGGTGACTGGCGGCTCCCTTGGGGCTTTGAGTGTGAATAGGGCTATGGCTGACGCGGCCCCGGAAATGCCTGAGGGAGTTCAGATTCTGCATTTGACTGGGCGGGGGAAAGCAGATTCCTTAGATGTGCCTTGGAAGACTCTTGAGTATCTTCCTCAAATGCATCACGCTTTGGCGTTGGCCGACTTAGTAGTTTGTAGGGCTGGCGCTGGCACAGTCTCAGAGCTTGCGGTGCTTGGGTTGCCGGCAGTATTTGTTCCACTTGCGATTGGAAATGGGGAGCAACGTAAGAATGCTGCTGACTCTGTAAGCGCTGGGGGGTCTTTACTTATCCCTGACGCGGACTTTGGCCGTGATGCGGTGAAGGACGTTGTCTTCCCGTTACTTGTGGATGCAGGAAGACTTGCGCAAATGGGAGATAAACTTCGTCTGGTCGCAAAACCTGGGGCCACCAAGCGGGTAGCAGATATTACTGAGGCGGTTTGTGGTGGCTGATAAATATCATCTAATTGGCATTGGCGGGGCTGGGATGTCAGCGGTTGCTGAGTTGCTTGCTGCGCGCGGGTTTCAAGTTAGTGGGTCAGATCAGGCAGAGTCGAAGGTTTTGGAACGCCTTCGCACGTTGGGGATAGAGGCCGCTAGCCGCCATGATGATTCGAACGTGCCTCCAGATGCTGTTGTGGTGGTGTCTTCTGCGATAAAGAAAGACAATCCTGAACTGAAGGCTGCGTTTAGGCGGCATCAAGTTGTTATTCATCGGTCAAAAGCTTTGGCATTTGCAGCAAGGGGACAGCGTTTCATAGCTGTCGCGGGCGCTCATGGAAAGACGACAACGTCAGGGATGCTGGCGCATGTCCTTGACGTTTGTGGTGAGGATCCTTCGTTTGCGGTTGGCTCTGGCGTTATCGGCATGGGGACTGGGGCGCGAATAGGAAGTGGCGGGGCTTTTGTTGCTGAGGCGGATGAGTCTGATGAGTCGTTCTTGAACTATTCTCCGCAAACTGCGATTGTCACTAACGTTGAGCCAGATCACTTGGATCATTATGGGTCAGAAGAGGAGTTTCGCGAGGTCTTTTTTAAGTTTGCGAAAAGAATAGAGCCGGGTGGAACCCTAATTTGTTGCGCGGATGATCCAGGTTCAGCAGCGCTTGCGCTAAGGGCAAAAAGGGAGATTCCTTCCCTTAGGGTCTTGACGTATGGGGTAGGGGGAGAAATACGCATATCACCGCTGGGCGATGGAAATGCTGAATCAAGGAGTCCTGGCGTGGCGGGGGGTGTCACGTGGAATACGACTAGCTATGACATTGAACTACAGGTTGCAGGCTGGCATAACTTAGAAAATGCGACAGCGGCGTGGATTGCTGCGGTTTGTGAGGGCGTTGATCCTTCAAAGGCAGCTGACGCTCTTGGAAGTTTTCGCGGTACTGGGCGCCGGTTTGAACTTAGGGGCGAAGTGAATGGACGCCGGTTGTTTGATGACTATGCGCATCATCCAACTGAGGTTGCGGCCATGGTGGCGCAGGCCCGGCAAGTAGCTGGAGACGGCCCGGTTGTTGTCTTATTTCAGCCGCATCTTTATTCGCGGACTCTTGCATTTGCTGACAGGTTTGCAAAAGCGCTATCTGGGGCTGACCGCGTGGTGCTTGCTGACATTTATGGTGCCCGGGAAGAGCCCGTTCCTGGGGTGTCTTCTGCCTTGATTGCGGACAAAGTTCCAGGGGCAAAGTATGTGCAGGGCCAAAGCGTTCGGGACGCGGCAAGGCTGGCGGCAGGGCTGACACCGGAAGGCGGCATCCTGGTTCTAACTGGGGCAGGGGACATAACTACTGGCGGCGATGCGGCGTTAGCCAAATGGGGTGGCCAGTGAAGCCTCCGCAAAAACCGAAAGTGCCGAAGCCTGGCATCAGTCCGGGTATTCAGCAAAGTTCGGGCAGTGGGGTGGGGGGCAAGGCAGTGCGTGGCAGTAGCCGCGGGCAAAGAACGAAGGATTTGAAGCCTTCACCCAAGGCCCCAAAGGCGGCATCTAAAGCACCAAAGAAGCCAGAGGCTCCAATACCGGGCCGCGCCGCCAAGACTCAAAGCAAAGAACAAGCGTCGAACGCTGTTGCAAAGCGGCCTCAGGGAATCGCAGCTTCTGGGCCGCTACCTGCGGCTACCGTCCTTGGAAGGAAGACACCATCACTAGGTAGTCTTGAACAAGCCCGGCATGAGAAGAAAAAGGCTGGACGGCGTCTTATTTTTAGGCGAATAGCAATAGTTTTGGGCGTTTTGGCCGCTATCGCGTTTTTGGCGTGGCTGGCCTTGTTTTCTAGTTTGTTTGCGCTGCAAAAAGATCGGGTTGAGGTATCTGGGCCGCAAGGCTTGGATCTATCAGTTGCCGTAAAAGCGAGTGACGCTGAACTTGGCAAGTCGCTGTTCTTGGTTTCAGAAGATCAGATACGTGAAGTAATACTCAAAGATACCCGGATACAAAATGCAAGTGTAACGAAGGTATGGCCTGATGGACTGAAGATTAGTTTGTCAGCAAGGACGGCGGTTGCAGCTGTTCATCGTGGGGAGATATTCGACCTTGTCGGGGTTGACGGCGTGGTGATTAGCAGCGGCCCTGACGCGCCCGCAGGATTGGTACGTATTGAAGCGGACGCAGACCTTGATGCAGAAAAACTGGCAGGAATCCAGACCATTTTGGGTGCGTTACCTCAAGATCTCAGAAGTGATGTTGCCCAAGTGGTTCTTCTTGGCGGGGTGCACAAGCTTCACTTCGGATCTGGGATGCAAGTCATTTGGGGGAAACCTGATCAAAATGAGTTTAAGGGTGAGGTATTGACAATACTGATGAAAGAGCGCCCGAGCAGTGTATATGATGTAAGTGTTCCAGAGCACCCGTCAGTTCGGTGATGGCAGAATGAAGACAAATAAAACGACACCTGCGACACGCCAAGCAATGTCCTTGCTCACGCTGTATGGTGCGTTTACGGTCATGACGCAACAAGAGAAGTAAAACCTAACCTTCAAGTAAAGGTTTAGTGTTTAGATTGGGAGGCAGCGTGTCCGCTCCGCAGAATCACCTTGCAGTAATCAAGGTCGCTGGTGTCGGCGGCGGCGGAGTTAACGCTGTCAACCGCATGATCGACGTTGGCCTTAAAGGCGTTGAGTTCATTGCGATTAATACCGATGCTCAAGCGCTGCTTATGTCTGATGCAGAGACAAAGCTTGACATTGGTAGGGACCTGACTCATGGGTTGGGTGCCGGGGCAGATCCTGCAGTTGGCAGGAAAGCAGCTGAGGCCCACTCAGAGGAGATTGCGGAGAGCCTTGAAGGCGCCGACATGGTTTTTGTTACGGCGGGTGAAGGCGGAGGAACTGGCACGGGTGGTGCGCCAGTTGTTGCGAAGCTTGCAAAAGAATCTGGGGCCCTCACAGTTGGTGTTGTCACGCGTCCATTTACGTTTGAGGGACGACGTCGTAGCGCGCAAGCAGAAGACGGATTGGCTGCGCTTGAAAAAGAAGTTGATGCGCTGATTGTCATTCCAAATGATCGCTTGCTTGATATTTCGGATAGGAATATTTCGGTACTTGACGCGTTCAAGGCGGCGGATCAGGTTCTGCTAGCTGGCGTGCAAGGAATCACTGATTTGATCACGACTGCGGGCATGTGGAATGTGGACTTCAATGATGTGAAGTCCGTGATGGAGGGCGCTGGAACTGCACTCATGGGAATGGGCGCTGCTACTGGTGAAGATCGTGCGCTTCGCGCCGTTGAAGCCGCGGTATCCTCGCCATTGCTTGAAGCTTCTATTGATGGCGCGCATGGTGCTTTGATCTTCGTTCAGGGTTCATCTGACCTAGGTATGAATGAGGTCGCGGATGCGGCCCGCGTTGTGACCGAGGCCGCGCACCCAGACGCACTCATTGTTTACGGGCATGTGGCGGATGATTCACTGGGTGATGAGTTCCGCGTGACCGTGATTGCTGCAGGATTTGAGCCCAAGACGCCAATCGATGCCAATCCTGAGCCTCCTGCGAAGGCGGAGATCCCCGAACCTACGTCAACTACTAGGGTTATCCCATCTGCTAAGCCTTCCCGCTTTGCAGCGGCAGAGGCCAGGCGGGAATCTTACGGTGAGGCATCGGTGAACGAGGTTCCGTCTACACCTGCTCCGCGCGCAGAGCGACCTGCCCCGCGCACCCAGCAGTCCGCTCCTCGCACTCAGCAATCTGCTCCGCGCCTTCAGCAGCCCACTGCTGCCCATCGCGCTGAACCACAGGTGCCGACTCGTGCCACTCAGATTCCGATTACGGAAGAAGGCACTATTGAGACCATCGAAGACATGGATAAGATCTTGCAGGTTCCTCGTGTTTTCGAGGACACCTCGGATGTAGTAGACATTCCGGATTTCTTACGCTGAGAGCATCCGTTGGGTTCTTAGGTGAACCGCATGATTTCGGAACTGGTGGTGTCATTGGGGCAGTGCCAGCAAAACATCGCGCACTTTTGAGCAAATCAATTGGAAGGCCGTGTTTGTGGATGAACCAGAAGCACGGAAAAAGCATTTCGGTTTGGCAAGGCGGTGAGCCGGAGCTGAAGGCTGCGGACATCGCAATAGTGGATGCATCAAAGCAGGATGCGGTGCGCGCACCTGCGGCGTGTGTCGTTACTGCTGATTGTGTGCCTATCTTGTTTTGGTCCGAGGCCGCGCCGGTGTGGGCCGCTGTTCATGCCGGACGCGTAGGACTGGAACTAGGTGTGATAGATAGCACTTTAGAGGCTTTATCGGACCTTTTGGTGACAGATCTTAGGTACACAATCGGCCCTTTTATATGCAAAGAATGCTATGAAGTTGACCAGAAAACGGCGGAAAACTGGGATAGTCAGTTCGTACGTTTCACACCTACACCACACTTGGACCTGGCAGGTTACGCAAAAAGTCAGATTGGTAGGCGTGCAATTTTTGTAGGTCCACCTCCTCGCTGCACACTTCATGACCGTGGTTGGTACTCTTATCGTGGGAAGAAAACCCAAATGCGAAATGTGTCTTACATCTACTTGCCAAAAAACTGAAAAAAAGGTATTTGCGACATGCCCGGCGTGTTGGGTAAGAAATGGTCATTTTTGACCTAAAGTGTAAGCATTCTTGAATAAGGGAGGGGCAAATGGCTGGCGGATTCGGAAGAGCACTTGAAAAGATGGGTTGGCGCGTTCCCGCTGATCCAGCGGAGGAAAATCAGGACGAGGTTGAGGACTACCCGTTTGCGAATGCGGAACATATGTCTTTTAGCGAAAGAGTATATGAGCGCCCTGAAGTCCCAGTCGCGCCGGTAGAGGCCGTCGAGAATAATGACGAATCCCGTCAACGAATTGCTACGATCCATCCAAAGAGTTACGCGGATGTGGTGCCAGTGGGTGAATCATTTAGGTCGGGTGTTCCTGTCATCATGAATCTCACAGGTATGGATGATGGCGAGGCGCGTCGAGTAGTTGATTTTGCGGCAGGTCTCACATTTGGTCTTCGTGGAAGTATTGAACGTGTCACAAGTCGGGTGTTTTTATTGTCGCCTGCAGATGTGCATGTTTCCCGCGATGGCGGCACACGCATGTCGGATGGTTTCCGGTAGGCAAATATCTAAGTTCTCCCTCTATTTTCGTTGGGGTCCAGCGTTTACGCTGGGCCCCATTTTGCTTTGCGAAACACCGAAGCTTGCTGTTGTCTTCAGCAGTCGTGACATGCAGATACAATCTCTGTGTGATGCTCAACGTACTTGGTTCGATACTCTATTGGGCGTCTGCGCTCTATACCCTGGTTTTGTTACTGCGTGTCGTGTTCGACTGGGTGCGTCTTTTTGCGCCTAGATGGGTTCCGCGCGGACCGCTCATTGTGATTGCCAACTGGACATATGCTCTTACGGACCCGCCTCTTCGGTTTATGCGCCGGTTTATTCCGCCTCTTCGATTGGGTGGAGTTGCACTTGACGTGGGATTTCTAGTGGTGTTCTTGGGGGTTTCTTTGCTATCCAGACTTGCCCTTTTCATGATTGGCCTTGGGCGATGAAAAAATCAGTAGATCGATAGATCACGCACTTCGCGCTTGTACGTGGCAGAATGTTTTTCGTAGCCCGAGTTACAGGATGAAAAATCTGCGGCAAAAAGTAGACTCGTGTTACGATTGTGACTATCGTTCATAAAGTGACGACTGTTACGATCAAGGCGAACATGCTCAGCGTGCTCGGCTAGTAATGGCAACCGATTAGTTCATGAGGTGAAGAGATGGCGCTACTCACAGCCGATGACGTGCTGAACAAGAAGTTCCAGTCTGTGAAGTTCCGCGAAGGCTATGACCAGGTTGAGGTCGATGAGTTCTTGGACGAAGTCGTCGCTACGATCTACTCCCTGCAAGTGGAGAACGCTGAACTGAAAGAACAGCTGGAGACAGCACAGAGGCGTATTACGGAACTCCAAGAAGCTCCCGGGCAGGATTTCCATGCTGATGTCTTTGAGTCGGCCCCTGAGCCTGCTCCGGTGTCAGCACCGATTCCGACCCCGGCTCCTTCAGCAGCATTGCCGGATGATCAAGAGGCCGCATCCTCCATGCTGGCCTTGGCTCAAAGGCTCCATGACGAATACGTTCGTGATGGACAGGCTGAAGCAGACAAGATTGTTGAGGAGGCCAGGGATAAAGGCCGAATCATCGTCGCGGATGCAGAGAACAAGCGTGATGATGTCTTGCGTCAGCTTGAAGGAGAACGCAGTCAACTTGAAGCGAAACTTGATGAGCTTCGCACGTTTGAGTCTGATTATCGAAAGTCTTTGGCCGATCACTTGCAGGCACTTTTGTCTGATCTTGGTGGGCCTCAGCGTTAGTTCGCTTCCTCTGCCCACATAAGTGCAAACGTATGGGCCTCTTCAATGGGGCTACCGGCAGGGGGTATCTGGATTTTCCAAGGTAAGGTCGTGGGCCACATAAGGTCCACGACCTTTTTTGGACCACGCACTGCGGCGGTACACTAGCTGAGCATGAACCTTGGAAAGGAATAGCGTGACAAGAAGCCTGGGCCATAAGCGTAATAGCTGGCTTATCTTCACTTGTTTGGCTGTGGCGATAGTTTTGACGCTGCTGGACCAACTGAGTAAAAAGTGGGCCTTAGACAACTTGGGACATAATGAGACCAAGCCGATTATCGGGGACTTCTTATCTTTTCACCTGATTTTTAATCCAGGGGCGGCATTTTCTCTTGGCGAAGGAGCAACCTGGATTTTTACGGTTATTTCTTTGGTGATTGTGGCCGCAGCATTTTGGCTACTGTTTTCGGGGCGAACCAAGTCTTTCTTTGTGTCCGCCGTTTTGGGAATGGTCATTGGCGGGGCTGTAGGGAACCTTCTTGACAGGTTTGGTGTCCTAACGTCTGAAGCAAGTAGTGGTTTCGGGCAGGGACATGTAGTGGATTTCATAAGCTATGGGGGATGGTTTGTTGGCAATGTGGCGGATATTTGGATTGTTGTCGGAGTTGTGCTTTTTGTGGGATACAGCTTCGTAAAGGGTGAACCAGCCGAAAAGATTGCGGCGGATGAGTGACAACCGGTTTCTTCCTGTCCCAGATGCTTTAGTGGGTGAGCGGCTAGATTCGGCGCTTTCAAGGATGCTTGGAATGTCGCGCAGTGCCGTATCTCAGTTAGTTGAGGGCGGGCATGTTCTTGTTGATGGGAATGTGGCTAGTAAGTCTGACCGCCTTCATGAAGGTTCATGGATGGACGTTGCGTTGCCTTCGCCAAAGCGCGTTGCGCCGCCCACAACCAGCATGGATATTTTGTTGGATGACCCTGACTTTGTGGTCGTGAATAAGCCAGTTGGGGTTGCAGCGCATACAGGGCCTGGATGGGATGGCCCCACGGTTCTTGGGAACTTGGAGGCCGCAGGAATCAGTATCGCGGCTGGGGGGCCGCAGGAGCGCAAGGGAATTGTGTCCAGGCTTGATGTTGGCACTAGTGGGGCGATGGTGGTTGCCAAGTCAGATTTGGGGTATTCGAAGCTGAAAAACGCATTTCGAAACCGTGAGGTAGAGAAGGTTTACCATGCGGTTGTGTCGGGCCACCCAGATCCGCCAAGGGGCACGATAGATGCTCCAATCGGTAGGCATCCATCTAGGACTTGGCGAATGGCGGTCTTAGAGGGCGGTAAGGCGGCAATCACGCACTATGACACAGAAGAGTATCTTCCAGGCGCGGCGCTTTTGAGTATTCATTTGGAGACGGGGCGGACGCATCAGATTCGGGTCCATATGGCTGCAATTGGTCATCCGTGCGTTGGCGATGTTTTTTATGGTGCGGATCCAAAGGTTGCTGAAACACTTGGGTTAGAACGCCAATGGCTTCATGCGCGCGAACTCGGTTTTGCCCATCCACGTACTGGTGAAATGATTCACGTTCAGGCACCGTATGCATACGATTTAACTCATGCACTTGACATTCTTCGCGCTTGATAGGAGCCCCCAGTGACTGCTGTACCGAACTGCACTCAAGTTTTTTCTTGGCGAGGCCATGAGGACCACCCTTTACGCGCCGCTGCCGTACAACTACGGATTGACGTGTTTGTTGAAGAACAAAAGGTTCCTTTCATTTTAGAAGTTGATGCTCGTGATTACCTGGCTACTACTATGCATATTGCAGGGGTTGACGAGGACGGGGTTGTGTCGGTAGAGCGGGTACTTGAAGATGCGCCTCGCCAGTATCATATTGGCCGCGTTGCTGTAGCAGCGCCCAAACGTCATCTGGGGCATGGACGGTTTTTGATTGAAGCTGCCCATGACAAGATTGCAGAGAGTTTGGCGGAAGGTGAGACCGCTACGGTCACTTTGGATGCTCAAGAGCAAGCTTTGGGGTTTTATGCCAGTTTGGGTTATAAGGAAACAGAGCGGCCGCGTTTTTATGACGCGGGGATACCTCACAGAGAGATGCGAAGGCATGTAACTTGTCGGAGGTGATAGTTAGGATTGGCATATGCCTGATTCTTTCGTTCATCTTCACAATCACACTGAGTATTCGATGCTCGATGGTGCCTCAAAAATCAAACCTATGGTTGCTGAGGCCGCGCGACTTGAGCAACCAGCTTTAGGGATTACGGATCATGGCTACCTTTTTGGGGCGTTTGAGTTTTATAAAGAATGCGTTGCGGCTGGGATTAAACCGATAATCGGGTTAGAAGCTTACGTGACTCCGGGAACTTCCCGGTTTGACCGGCAGAAGGTCCAGTGGGGTGAGCCATGGCAAAAAAGTGATGATGTATCTGCAGGCGGTGCCTACAACCATTTGACGTTGGTTGCAGCAACAACCCAGGGCGTTCATAACTTGTTCAGACTTGGATCGCAGGCGTCCATTGAGGGACAGATGGGGAAGTGGCCTCGTGCAGATAGGGAGCTGTTAGAGCGCTACCATGAGGGACTAATCGTTTTTACTGGTTGCCCTTCAGGCGCTGTGCAAACAAGGATGCGTCTTGGTCAATGGGATGAAGCAGTCCGTGAGGCGGGGGAGCTTCGGGATATTTTCGGGGAAGAGAACTTTTACGTAGAAATCATGGATCATGGGATTGAGTTTGAGCATCGAACCCGTGATGATCTGTTCAAGTTGGCGAAGCTGATGGATGCGCCTTTGGTGGTCACGAATGATTCACATTATGTTTCTGCGGAAGACGCCCGGACGCAAGAGGCTTTGTTGGCAATCAACTCTGGTTCGAATCTGACTGAACCCCCATCCCATGAAGGGGGTACTAGGTTCGCCTTTGAGGGATCAGGATATTACTTACGGTCTAGTGCAGAAATGCGGTCGTTGTTTCCTGAACTGCGTAGCGCTGCTGATGCTACTTTGGAAATAGCTGAGCGAAGTGACATTACATTTCGGACAACTGATGATGGTGCCAACTTCATGCCTCAGTTTCCAACGCCTGTGGGTGAGGATGAGCAGTCTTGGTTCATTAAGGAAGTTCGTCGGGGACTGGACAAGCGTTTCCCAGGTGGCGTGCCATCTGAAGTCATGGATCGCGCAGAGTTTGAAGAAGGCGTCATCTTGCAGATGGGATTCCCAGGATACTTCCTGGTGGTTGCCGACTTCATTGGATGGGCGAAAAGTCAGGGCATTAGGGTTGGGCCGGGGCGTGGGTCTGGGGCAGGTTCTATGGTCGCATACGCGATGGGAATAACTGAGTTGAACCCGATTGAACACGGTTTGCTGTTTGAGAGGTTCTTGAATCCAGAGCGTGTGTCGATGCCAGACTTCGACGTTGACTTTGATGAGCGTCGCAGGGATGAAGTTATTGAGTATGTAAAGGGCCGGTACGGGGATGACCGCGTTGCACAGGTGGTCACGTATGGCCGAATCAAAACAAAGCAAGCTTTGAAGGATTCTGCGCGTATTCTTGGGTATGACTTCCAAACTGGAGAGCGCCTTACCAAAGCATTGCCACCAAGTGTGATGGGTAAGGACATTTCCGTAAATGGAATCTTCAACACTGATGATGACAGGTACGGGGAAGCCGCAGAGTTTCGTAAGCTTTATGAGGATTCACCTGAACTTCATCCAGTTGTGGATATGGCGAAGTCTCTTGAGGGCCTCACCAGGCAATGGGGCGTTCATGCGTGTGCGGTAATCATGTCTAGTGCAACTTTGACTGATGTCATTCCACTCATGATGCGTCCACAAGATGGCGCAATCATAACCCAGTTTGATTATCCCAGTTGTGAAAGCCTTGGCCTGTTGAAGATGGACTTCTTGGGGCTTCGGAATCTCACAGTAGTGTCAGACACTTTGCTGAACATTGAGCAAAACGGTAAGGAAATACCAGACCTAGATCATATTGGTTTGGATGACCCTGCGACCTATGAACTTTTGGCGCGGGCAGATACTCTGGGTATTTTCCAGCTGGATGGCGCTGGCATGCGCGATCTTTTGAAACTAATGCGACCCGACAACTTTGAAGACATTTCGGCTGTTGGCGCGCTTTACCGTCCGGGCCCCATGGGCGCTGATTCCCACACGAACTATGCGCTGAGGAAGAATAAACGCCAGGCGATTACCCCGATTCACCCTGAACTTGAAGAACCATTAAAGGACATTCTTGGTCCCACTTATGGCCTTATTGTTTATCAAGAGCAGGTCATGCAGATTGCCCAGAAGTTGGCCGGCTATACGCTTGGCCAAGCAGATATGCTTCGACGGGCAATGGGTAAGAAAAAGAAAGAGATTCTGGATAAAGAGTTTGGCCCCTTCAAGGCAGGAATGCTAGAGCACGGCTATTCGGAAGGCTGTGTCAATGAGCTATGGGCTATTTTGGTGCCTTTCGCCAACTATGCGTTCAATAAATCGCACTCGGCTGCATACGGGCTTGTGTCTTATTGGACGGCTTTCCTAAAAGCCAACTTTCCAACTGAGTTTATGGCGGCGCTTTTGACGTCTACCAAGGCAAACAAGGACCGCAGGGCCCTGTACCTTGCTGAATGTCGGCACATGGATATTCAAGTTCTGCCGCCTGATGTGAATAGCTCCATGGGTGAGTTCTCTCCAGCAGGGCGGGATATTCGTTTTGGTTTGTCTTCGATCCAAAATGTTGGGCAAAACGTGGTTGAAGCGATTGTTGCCACGCGTCAGGAAAAAGGCGAATACGTTTCATTCCAAGATTTCTTGGATAAAGTGCCTCAGGTTGTTTGCAACAAGAGAACTATCCAATCACTTATCAAGGCAGGGGCTTTTGATTCTTTAGGGAACACCAGGCGGGCTTTACTGGCTCGCAGTGATGAAGCAGTAGACGCTGTTATTGACATAAAGAAAAATGAAGCCAATGGGCAGTTTGATTTATTTGCTGACCTTGGACCTAGCAATGAAGATTCTTTTGTCATTACTATTCCAGATTTGCCTGAATGGGATCGAAAACAAAAACTCAATTTTGAGCGTGAAATGTTGGGACTGTATGTCTCAGACCACCCACTTAGGGGCATTGAACGGTCGCTTTCTAAATATCAGGACTTCCAGATTGCGAACCTTAGGGAACATCCAGAAGGGGCCGATGGAAAAATAGTCAAGATTGCAGGTCTTGTTTCTGGCATTCAGACAAAACTGACGAAAAAAGGCCTTCCTTGGGCAATAGTCACGGTTGAAGACATGACTGGTTCCATTGAGGTCCTCTTTTTCCCCAAACAATACGACAAAATCCAGGGGAGAATCGCCCAAGATCAGTTGGTGCAGGTTGTAGGTAGAGGGTCCCTTAGGGATGAGGAATCGCTTTCAGTGATGGGCCAAGAGATTACGCCACTTGACCTGAAAGAAGACGGGAACTCTCCGGTTGATCTCACTTTGCAGTTAGGGCATTGTGTTCCACAGACCCTGGAGTCAATAAAGACTGTTTTGCAGCGCTATCCTGGCAGCCAAAGCGTTTATGTCCATGTCCAAGCACCTGACAAAGAAACACGGATCCTTCTTGGTGACTCACTACGCGTCGAAGGAAACTCTTCTTTGGTATCTGAACTGAAAGCTTTGCTTGGCGCAGATTGCATGGCTTAAATGGGAAAGTCCCCGGTCAAAATGACCGGGGACTTTGCTTTAGTGATTACAAGTTACTACTTGCATGCAACCAGTTTAGACACCACATTTGATAGTGTCGCTGGGCCACCAACAAGAACGATTTGGTCGCTCTCGCGGGCGCTAATCTCATCAGCTACTGACTTAGGTGTGCACCCAAGCCGTGCCAAGTAGACGGGCTCACCGTTGGTGCCTGCTGCCCATGATGCCACTAGTGCATCAGGGAAGACCTCGCCTGAAGCAATAAAGACGTTGTCAGTTGCTTCGGGGAAGAACTTGGCATTGATCGCATTTGCGGTATCATACCGGTCTTCACCAGCGTAACGAACAGCGGCTTTTCCAGTGGCAGCCTTCGCGTCGTCAGCAATGCTTGCACTCACAGACTTCGGGCCACCAGCAATAGACACAACAGTGTCCTTTGCTACGCGGTCTTTGATGTCCTTTGGCAGTGCAGAAGCACCCTGAGGCACCAAGTACAACGGCACGTCAGCGCTTCCAGCAGCAGCGCCAACTGTCAGAGCATCTGGGTAATCCAAGCCATTTGCCAGGAAGACATTCTTGGCATCCTTGAAGAAGAGATCATTGACCTTCACAGAGGTTGCATAGCGGTCAGTGCCAAACACGCGTGTGGTCGGAGCAATCTTGCTGAGCTCTGAGAGCACGGCGTTGCTCACTGTGTTTGGTCCACCAGCAATGTAAATCTGCTTAGGAGCATTCTTGGTCAACAGATCTTTCGCGCTTTGGGACACAGAGTCGCCTACCAGAAGTAGCACGCCACCAGATTTTGCAACGGCAGGGCTAACTGAAAGTGCATCGGCAAAATCGGCTCCCGCTGCAATGAACACAGGGTTTCCTGGCTTTATGTACTTAGCGGCAACATCTACGGATGTATCGTAGCGGTCTTCACCAGAAAGCCTTCCGACTCCCTTAAGTACATTCGGGGTTTCGGGTTCAGTAGCAACTTTTGCGAAGACTGCCGAATCGTTGCCCTCAGCCGCTACTGGCTGTCCTTTGTAGGTAACAGTTACTTTGTAGGTACCTTCTTTAGCTGCTGTGATGTCGGCGAAGAAAGTGGTTCCGTCTGCAGCTGCTGTGATCTTTCCGACCGTGGCACCAGTCGGGGCAAGAGAGACTTTGATGTCAGCGGCTGCGCCTTTTGCCCCAAGGTTAATGTTGACGCGTTGGGTGTCCTTGCCATTAGCAGTCACTTTGTTGTCTGTGACTGTGAAAGTGGGGGAAACTTCAGCGAAGCTGATTTCATTGCAGCCGTATGTGATCTTCTCTACTACAGCAGTGGAATCGGCTCCAATGTAGTAACCATAGCCCAAGACTTTCGCGTTCGGGAATGCGGCAGTCCAGTCTTCCCAGGCTCCGCTGTATGCGCTGCCACCAGGTTTGGTGGTTGGAGCGCCAACGATCGAGTTATCGTTGATCTCTTTCACCGTCGCGGGGGAAGCCCACCAAGCGCTGTCATATACACTTGGCACATTAACGAGGATCCCCCAACTGTCCACATCGCCATCCAGGCTGACACGCAGCTGACTTGCCACTGTTGTGCTGGCATTGTCTGATGAGTAGACAAGCTCAGGTGCTTCGGCGGAGAAGTCTTTCAGAGCAATTGGGGTGTCAAAATACCCGATCTCCATTTGTAGGCCGCCTGCAGGGGCAGAAACCAGCCAGCCATCTTCTTGCTGGGTGCGCGTGCCAGTGGCATCCTCGTCTAACTGCCAGTCGAGGTTTGCGGCATTGGTCGTTGTGATCTCAGCGCACGCGTCACTTGCCACTAATACTGGCTCTTCTGCCATTGCAGTGGTAGTTCCAACTGATATTAGGACCATTGAAGCGGCTGCCACCACTCCGGCTGTCCTTTGTTTCTTAATTCTCATACTTCCTCTTTCTATGGTTCAACCATCTTCGAACGAAGTGGACCTTGCCTGAGAACGTAAAGCGGGTAAGGCCTAATTAACGATGTTAGCAGTATTATAAAAATGCGCCATTAAATACTGAACAACTTTTCCAACCTGCTTTGAAAAGGGATAAGCTTCTCCGGCCGCCGGAATATTTGACGCAAAATTGCCCCACCGGATGGTGGAGTAATGCGCCTGTTATTTATCCCTCACAGGGCGAATCCATGTTGCACCAAGTGGTGGAACTCGAAGTTCTACTGAATTGTCCCGACCATTCCAAGATTTGGGCGCAGATTCTAAAGGACTTGTGTTAACAACACCCGAACCACCATATTTCCGGGCGTCTGTGTTCAACACTTCTTCCCAGGTTCCACCAAAGGGTAAACCGACTCGGAACTGTTCATATGGGTTGCCAGCGAAGTTCACTATGCAAACCATAATATCTGGGTCGTAATCGTCACCTGATCCTTGACGAACATAAGAAATGATGTTTCTATCTGCGTCACCAGCATCTATCCATTCGAATCCTGCATAATCATCGTCCCAGAAAGCAGGTGAGGAAACATAGATACGGTTCAGGTCGCGAACTAGCTGCTGGATTCCAAGGTGCTCTTCTTGTTCTAGTAGCCACCAGTCCAGTGAGTAGGCCTCAGACCATTCGCCTTCTTGAGCGAACTCTTGCCCCATAAATAAAAGTTGTTTGCCTGGATGGGACCAAAGGTATGCATAAAGGGCGCGCAAGTTTGCAAGTCTTTGCCACTTGTCACCCGGCATTTTTGCCAGTAATGAGCCTTTCCCATGCACAACCTCGTCATGAGAAAGCGGAAGAATGAAGTTCTCAGAAAACGCATACACAAGGGAGAACGTCAGCTCACCATGATGCCATCTGCGGTTAACAGGGTCTTCAGAAAGGTAACGCAGAGTGTCATTCATCCACCCCATGTTCCATTTGAAGCCGAACCCGAGCCCACCACCATTGGTTGACGCCGTGACCCCGGGCCATGCCGTTGATTCCTCGGCAATCATCAATATCCCAGGGTTGCGCCTATACGCGGTGGCGTTAGTTTCTTGTAAGAACTGAATAGCTTCAAGGTTTTCCCGGCCCCCGTACTTGTTTGGCCGCCACTGGCCGTCATTTCGGGAATAGTCAAGGTAAAGCATTGAAGCAACTGCGTCAACGCGAAGCCCATCAACATGGAACTCTTCCAACCAGTAGAGCGCATTAGCAACCAGGAAGTTACGTACTTCGGCGCGCCCAAAGTTGAACACCAAGGTTCCCCAGTCGGGGTGCTCACCACGAAGAGGATCAGGGTCCTCATAAAGCGCAGTGCCATCAAACTTCGCCAGCGCCCAGGAATCCTTTGGGAAATGGGCGGGAACCCAGTCAATGATTACGCCGATGCCTGCTTTATGGAGCTCATCCACCAAAAACCGGAAGTCATCGGGCGTTCCATACCTAGAGGTCGGCGCATAGTAAGAGGTAACCTGATACCCCCATGAACCACCGAATGGGTGCTCTGCAACTGGCATGAACTCTACGTGAGTGTATCCAAGGTCCTTTATGTAAGGAACCAGTTGTTTAGCAAGGTTCCTGTAGCCTAAGCCTGGACGCCAAGACCCAAGGTGGCATTCGTAGATTGAGATGGGGCCACGGTGAGCTTCCTTGCGGGCTCGCTCTTCCATCCATTCCGAGTCATCCCATTCATATTTGCTGCTTGTGACAATTGACGCCGTCGCTGGGGGAATTTCAGTTTGGCGGGCCATTGGGTCGGCTTTTTGGAACCAGTTTCCACTTGGGCCTTTTATCTCAAACTTGTAGCGGGCACCAACTTTGACGTCTGGGGCAAAGAGTTCCCACACGCCTGAGGCACCAAGAGAGCGCATTGCGGATCCGGTGCCATCCCAAAAGTTAAAGTCCCCAACAACGCGGACTGCTTGGGCATTAGGTGCCCATACTGTGAATGCGATTCCATCTACGTCACCCATTGGGCCTTCGTAGTGTTTTACGTGTGCGCCCATCACACGCCAAAGTTCTTCGTGTCTTCCTTCACCTATCAAGTAGGCGTCCAGTTCGCCAATGGTTGGAAGGAACCGGTATGGGTCATCGACAGTTGCCACCGATTCGCCGTAACGCACTTTGAGGCGGTAGTCGGGGATAGCTTTGCCTGGGAGCACTGCTGTCCAAACGCCTGCGATTTCGTGGGCGGCTGGATACTCTCCATCTGGGGTGATGACAGTTACTTCGTCTGCTAGGTGCCTGACAGTTCGGATAGTCACGCCATCCGTTCCAACGTGGGCTCCAAGTACGGAGTGTGGCGAGTGGTAGTTGGCGTGGGCCACTTGGTACAAGATTGATTCATCGATGGGTACCGGGGACATACTCATGCTCTTGCTCCTTCGCTTGCTGCCATGGAAGTGACTGCTTTCAATGGTATCTGTTTCATTGCGGGCCGGAACTGTGCTTCGTAGCTAAGTTCGTAAAGTGCTTTTTCAAGTTCAAGCGCGGCTATGATGCTTGTTTGCTGGTGGGAGCCACTGAAGTATCCATCCAAGAAGGCCTTGCGCGCGGTTTCTTCCCAAGTGTCCCGGCCATTTGCTGCGTAACTGAGTGAACGCAGCATTCCTGCGACGTCGCGCTGTGGTAGGTCAAGAAGGCGGCGCTTTGACAGTGGACGCATTGGTTCGCCTTCAAAGTCGATTACTGTCCATTTCCCAGTCTTGCTTCGAAGTAGTTGTCCAAGGTGAAGGTCGCCGTGAATGCGTTGGCGTGGCGTGTCTGTGTTTTCTAACGAGGCCGCGGCGGCGCAGGCGGCGTTGTTTAGATTCTGCTCTATTCCTTGGATTTCCTGGCTTGCAACTTGTTTGGCTAGTTTTAGGTTTTCACTTAGGCGTGAAGTGGGGGCGATGCCTGGGCCGGGGACATTTTTCAGCGCGGAATGAAGATCGGCAGTTAGTTTTCCAAGCGTTCTTGCTTCACTTTCGGGCTCAGATAGAGCTGTCAAGTAGGTGAATCCGTCTTCGGCGCCGGCAATGAACTGTGTGAGGGTTCCTGAGCAGAACTCTTCGCCTTTGTTTTCTGGCCACGCAAAATAGCGCGCCGCAAGGAGTTTGGGGACGTTCGGGAATGCTGCTTTTTGGAGGGCACTAAGTAACTCTGCTTCAGGATTTTCCCCAGCTGTCACAATGCGAAATAGTTTTGCGATTCCCCATTCGCCGTCTCCAAGTTCCAGTAGAACTGAAGAGTTTGACTGCTCTTTTCCTAATGTTTTGACTGATGCAATGTCGCGGCCAAGCCATTCAGACCAAAATTTTGCGTTCGAGGCCGCCGGAGTCAACTCATTGCCTTCACGCATTGCGGCTATTTGAAGCCAAGGCATTCCCGCTTGAGGGCGGGCTAATAGAAGACAAGCGTCGCCACTTACTTCAATCAGTTCACATGTATCCCATGGCTTACTGGTCCAACTGCGTGGAAACCAGCGTTGCTGTTTTATTGCATCCCAACTTCGAAGATAAGTGTCGGGGCCGCGCCTTATATCATTCATGTATAACTCCAAAAACATGTCCAAGGCGTTCCCAGGGTGAAAACTTCACATAGTTAGAATCGGTCCAGGTGTAGCGCGTTCCATCAAGTTCATCCACTAGTTTTATGGGGCCACTTTGACTAACTGTGCCCAGGGCAGACAAAGACGGAAGTAACTTGTCCCAATCCAAAGTAACTGTGCCCTCTACCTCAGCATCTGGGTTCAAACTGACTACGACAATCACCGTGTCATCTTTTCCAGAATCAGTAAACCGCCCTGGCACATGTTTAGAGAAACAAAGAATATCTTCAGAACTGGTTTCATGGATCGATATTTGGTGAAGCTGGCGAAGTGCTGGATGGCTTTGCCGGGCCCGGTTTAACAGTTCAAGTAGTTTTTCAATCCCATGCTGGGTGGCGGCGCTCCAATCACGCGGACGATACTCATATTTTTCGTTATTGTTTTGTTCTTCAAACCCAGGACGCGGCTCATTTTCCACTAACTCATAGCCAGAATAAATCCCCCAAGTTGGTGATCCACACGCTGCAAGGATTGCGCGAATAGAGAAAATCGCGGCCCCACCTGTTGTCATTTGCGGCGTCAAAATGTCGTGGGTAGTTGGCCAAAATGCGGGTCGAATTAGGTGGGACGTGGACCTTGCGACTTCAACAAAATAGTCCTCAAGCTCGGTCTTTGTTGTGCGCCAAGCAAAGTATGTGTACGACTGTTGGAAACCAACCATCCCTAAAGTCCGCATCATGGCTGGGCGCGTGAAGGCCTCGGCAAGAAAAATCACTTCAGGGTGGTCTTCACGCATCTGGGCTAAAAAGCGCTCCCAAAAAGGGATCGGTTTAGTGTGCGGATTATCAACGCGGAAAATCTTGACGCCGTGACTAATCCAAACTTCCACTATGTCAACGATTGCGTCAAAAATGCCTTCTGGGTCATTGTCAAAGTTCAGCGGGTAAATATCTTGGTATTTTTTAGGAGGATTTTCTGCGTAAGCAATAGAGCCATCTGCGCGGTGCGAAAACCACTCGGGGTGCTCAGTTACCCACGGGTGGTCTGGTGAACATTGCAGGGCAAGATCCAGGGCAACTTCCATTCCAAGACCATTTGAGACCTCGACAAAATGATCAAAGTCATCAAAGTCACCCAAATGTTTGTGAATAGCATCATGGCCGCCATCAGCAGATCCAATCCCATAAGGGCTACCTGGATCCTCTGGCCCGGCCTCCAACGAATTATTTCGGCCTTTGCGAAATGCAAGGCCTATTGGATGAACAGGGGTCAGATAGATAACCGTGAAACCCATGTCCGCTATTCGCTCCAAGCTTTTAGCGGCCGTCTGTAAAGTCCCTGAAACCCATTTGCCATCAGGACCTATGAAAGCACCGAGGCTCCGGGGAAATACCTCATACCAAGAGCCATAAAGAGCTGCGCGTCTATCCACCTGAACCGGATACCGAAGCGTGGATTCTACCAGGTCACGCAAGGGATAAGTGACCATTATGTGATCGATGGCTGCAGAGTTAGCTGCAGCGAAACGCTCACTTGGAGGAAGATCACGGTCCTTCAATAAGGCAGCAGTCTTGGTAAGCAAAGTCGCCAACTTGCTGGGCGGCTTTACCCGCGGAAGTGGCGGATTAGCGGGGGGCCGCTTGCTTCGCAGGCTTTGCCCAGTGGCAGCCCGTTCAAGAAGAATAGAGCCTTCCAGGCACATCAACTCAGCATCAATGGCTGCACCGATTTTTAGCCGGGCATCATGCTTCCACGTTGCCCACGGATCCATCCAAGTGTCGACGCGGAAAGACCACAAACCAGGACGGTCTGGCATTAGCCAAGCTTCAAATAAATCATTCCCAGGTGACACGTCATACATGCGGGCCCGGGCATGTTCCTTCCCCTCAGGATTGATCAAGACTGCTTCAGCGGCCAGGCTGTCGTGCCCCTCCCGAAAAACAGTGGCCCGGATGGGAAATGCCTCACCTTCCGTTGCTTTCGCATTGAGCGTGCCATTTTCAACGACAGGGAAGAGCTCAATAGCCGGAATTCTGTTCAGTAATCGCAGTTTCTTGTTACTCACTTCACTATTCTATCGGCAGCTGTCTGCTTCTTTCGCATACATTTGGCTGGTGTGGCTTGTCGCTTGGCTCACTAGCGTAAAGTAAAACTGTGAAAGCAATACGTAGATTTACTGTTCGAACAGTCCTGCCTGAGCAGCTATCCATACTTGACCAGCTGGCACGTAACCTTCGTTGGTGCTGGCATGAACCGACACGCAAGTTTTTTGAAAGCTTGGATCCAGATGCTTGGAGCCGTTCTGGCGGTGATCCCGTCGCGGTGTTGGGGGAGATTTCGCCTGTTCGATTTGAGCAACTGGCATCAGACGCGACTGTGGTCCTTGAGGCGCAGCGCTTGTTTGAAGATTTACAGCAATACATAACGGAGCCGGGGTGGTTTGAGTCAGCGTTTGATAACGCAGACAAGCCCACGTCCATTGCTTACTTCTCGGCTGAGTTCGGAATAACGGCAGTCATGCCACAGTATTCTGGCGGGCTTGGAATTCTTGCAGGCGATCACTTGAAGTCTGCGTCAGATTTGGGCGTCCCAATCACTGGCGTTGGTTTGCTTTACGGCGCGGGTTACTTCCGCCAGTCACTTTCTAGGGATGGTTGGCAGCGGGAGACTTATCCTTTGATTGACCCCAACAACATGCCGTTGACGCTGCTTCGTGAGAACGATGGTGCCCCTGCACAGATTGCGCTGCCGCTTCCAGATGGCCGCTTTCTTAGGGCCCAGATTTGGGTGGCGCAGGTAGGCCGCGTTCCACTGCTTTTGCTGGATTCAGACATTCCTGAAAATGATGACATTTCGCGTGCAGTGACTGACAGGCTTTATGGCGGCTCTGCCGAGCACCGTTTGGAACAAGAACTGCTCCTTGGCGTTGGCGGTGTGAAGGCACTTCGGGTGTATTCGCGGCTCACTGGTAGTCCCGCACCTGAAGTATTCCACTGCAATGAAGGCCACGCGGGTTTCATGGCTGTGGAACGAATCCGTGAACTGATGGAATCGGAATCCTCAGTTCATTTTGGGGCCGCTATTGAGGCCGTGCGTTCTGGAACACTATTTACTACGCACACGCCAGTTCCTGCGGGAATAGACCGTTTTGATAAGGGAATTGTGAGGCGTTATTTGGAGGCGATGCCGCTTCCTGGGGTCCCAGTTGATGAAGTCCTATCTCTTGGTAATGAGTCATACCAAGGTGGAAACCCTCACGTGTTTAATATGGCTGTACTTGGGCTGCGTATGGCCAGGATGGCAAATGGTGTTGCTAAGCTTCACGGCAAGGTTTCTAGGGGAATGTTTGCGGCCCTTTGGCCCGGCTTTGATGTGCCAGAGGTTCCAATCACGTCTGTAACTAATGGTGTGCATGGGCCGACTTGGAGGAATCCGGGTTTCCAAACCATGGCGCTGGAGTATTTGAGCGAGGCCGAAGACGCTGAAGGTGAAGGGTGGCTAAAGCCTGAGTCTGAAGGCGGGGTTCCTGACCAAATCCTTTGGGAGAAACGCCGCCAGCTTCGCTCTAATCTTGTGCAGGGGGCGCGGGCCCGAACCCGCTCATCTTGGTTGGAGCGCGGCGCATCGCCAGCAGAGCTTGGCTGGATTGACTCGGTTTTGGATCCTGATGTTCTAACCATTGGGTTCGCCCGCCGCGTGCCAACCTATAAGCGGCTTACGCTGATGTTGTCGGATCCTGAGCGGCTGACACGGCTGCTTACTGACCCTGAGCGTCCCATCCAGATTGTGATTGCTGGCAAATCTCACCCAGATGACGAACAGGGCGTCGGGCTTATCCAAAAACTGGTGCAGTTTGCCGATAACCCGAAAGTTCGTGACCGAATCGTCTTTTTGCCGAACTATGACATGGCGCTTGCAGAGCTTTTGATGCCAGGCTGTGATGTTTGGCTAAATAATCCGCTTCGCCCGCTTGAAGCATCCGGTACGTCAGGAATGAAATGCGCATTAAATGGCGCGCTGAACCTGTCAATCCTTGATGGCTGGTGGGATGAGATGTTCGATGGGAACAATGGGTGGGCGATTCCAACTGCTGATGGGGTTGAGGATCCGAATCGGCGTGACCAGATTGAGGCGGCGGCCCTTTATGACTTGATTGAAAACACGGTTGCTCCGCGTTTTTATGATCGAGGCGAACAAGGGATTCCAAGCCGGTGGATGGAAATGATGCGCCATACCCTTGCAACGCTTGGGCCAAAAGTTCAAGCCACGCGCATGGTTCGTGATTATGTGACGGGTCTTTACACCCCGATTGCTGCGGCTTCAAGGCAGCTGAACAGTTCCCCTTTTGCAAATGCTGCATCACTTTCTGAGTGGAAGCATAAGGTTCGTCAATCATGGCAGGGGGTTCACGTTGATTTTGTCGAGGCCAAGGTCCCTGACGTCGCTGAACTGGGCGATGAAGTGTCGATTAAGGCTGGCGTGAATTTGGGTGGTTTAGAGCCCGGTGATGTGGATGTTCAACTGGTTTCAGGCAAGGTGGGAAGTGATGACCGGCTTGAGGATTTCTTGATCTCGAACTTATCTGTGGATGGCGAACAGGATGGTCATTTCATCTTCAGGGGCGTTGAGAAACTGGCCGTGTCAGGTTCAGTTGGATATGCAGTTCGGGTGGTCCCGCATAACTCACTGATGGCAAGTGATGCAGAACTGGGACTTGCTGCGAATGCGGAACCGTCTGTGGTTTCAGCGCATACTCATACAAGTTTTGGTGACTGAAATAAAAGTTTTACAGGGAATGCCCGGCGAAAAGGCCGGGCATTCCCGTTTGAGTGATATGGAGGCATTTGGTGAAAGTAGTGGTTACTGGCGCATCGACTGGAATTGGCGGCGCGACGGTCAGGTTACTGCAGGCTCATGGACACGAAGCGATTGGCGTGGCCAGAAGAAAAGACCGTTTGCAAGCGATTGCTGAAGAAACAGGATGCAGTTTCTTCGCTGCGGATTTGACCGTTCAGGAAGACGTTGATGCTCTTCGATCTTTCACAGGGCCAGTTGATTCAGTGGTCAATAATGCTGGCGGTGCACTTGGCGTTGATTCGATTGCTGACGCAGATCCGGCTCTTTGGCAGCGTATGTATGACATGAATGTCATGACAGCGCTTCGTGTGGCGGACGCATACTTGCCGGACATGAGGAAAAATGGTGGCGACCTTGTGTTCCTGACTTCAACTGCCGCGCATGCTACTTACCCTGGTGGCGGCGGCTATGTTGCGGCTAAACATGCGGAACGGATTATTGCGAATACTCTCAGACAAGAGCTGCTTGGGGAACCTGTTCGTATTATCGAAATTGCCCCCGGTCTTGTGAAAACAGAAGAGTTCTCACTAAATCGCTTAGGGGACAAGGAAGCCGCTGAAGCCGTATATGCAGGCGTTGAGAATCCGCTTGTGGCGGCAGATGTAGCCGAGGCTATTGTTTGGGCACTTGAACGGCCAAAACATGTGAACATCGATTCGATGACTGTGAGGCCACTGGCTCAAGCTAGCAACATGATGACTCATAGGTCATAGCCCTAAAAAGAATCTGGACAGTGTATATGGTTTTAGGGTTCGCATAATGAATGCCGGTGCAAAACAGCGATAGAGACAAAAAGTAATGATCAAATACTTGGGTTCCAAAAGAGTGCTTGTACCGACCTTAGGTGAACTAGTCAGCGCTGCTGATGCTAGGACTGCTTTGGATTTGTTTACTGGTACGACGCGGGTTGCCCAAGAGTTCTGCCGCCGTGGTGCATATACGATTGCGGTGGATTTGGCTACGTATTCTGAGGTTTTGGCGCAAACTTATGTCGAAATTGATGCTGATACTGCTAACTATAATGAGGTAGAGGACGCTCTTTCATGGTTGCAGGCATTGGAACCAAAAAGAGGGTATTTTACAGAAACTTTTTGTGAGACTGGCAGGTTTTTTCATCCAAAAAACGGCATGAAAATAGATGCGATTCGTGAAGGTATAGAAGAGCATTATGGGGATTCTCATCTAAAACCTATATTGCTTACCAGTTTGATGGAAGCAGCGGATTCAGTTGATTCCACTGTTGGAATACAAATGGCGTTCTTGAAGCAATGGGCACCGCGGGCGCTTGGGGATTTGGAACTGAAGATTCCAAAGTTCACCCCTGGGACAGGAAAAGCGATTCGGGCTGACGCTTTGGAAGTGTTGCCAAAGCTTCCAAGCGTTGACCTTGCCTATTTGGATCCGCCATACAATCAACATAGGTATTTCACGAACTATCATGTTTGGGAGACACTTATTCGTTGGGATGCACCAGAGCACTACGGGATTGCATGCAAACGAATTGATTCCAGGGATGAAGAGACAAAAAGTGTGTTCAATAAAAAGCGTGAAATGCCTGCTGCCCTGACAAGAACAATCCAAAACGTTAAAGCAAAGACGGTAGTTCTTAGTTTCAATAATGAGGGGTTTGCGCCCCTTGATGATTTGGTCGCCGCATGCCAGTCACGCGGCGACCATGTGGAAGTCCTTGCTTTTGATTTCAAACGCTATGTGGGGGCCAGGATCGGTATTCACAATTCGCGCGGTGAAAAAGTGGGAAAAGTATCTCACACTAATACGACTGAATATGTCATCTTAAGTGGCGAAAAAGACCTGGTAGAACACATGGCAGCAATGACGCTAAACCAAAAGAGCTAGCAGTTTTCCCGTGCAACTCAAAAACGATCGGTACCCAACTTAGCTTTGGGGGTAATCCATATTCATTGCGGTTTGAACTTCACTGAGTGTTTTATCGGCTTGAGTATTTGCTATCTCATTTCCGCGGGCAAGAATACTCCAAAGATAACTTGGATCAGTCATGAGTTCGGCGCGTCGTTTCCGAATAGGCTCAAGGTGAGAGTTCACTGCATCTGTGACCAGTGCTTTGAGGGAGCCACCGCCGCCATCGCCTATTTGCGCAGCCAATTCTTCTGGGGACTGACCAGAAGCCAAAGAAGCAATGAGTAACAGGTTTGAAACCTCAGGGCGGTTTTCCATGTCGAATGTGATGACGCGGTCTGCATCTGTCTTAGCTTTTTTCAGTATTTTCGCCGTTTCATCGGCGCTCATAGCCAGTTCTATGGTGTTGCCACGCGACTTAGACATTTTCTGGCCGTCAGTTCCAAGAATGTAAGGGGCCGCCGACAGTAGTGCTTCTGGCCTTCTAAAGATTGGGTACTTCCCAGCGCGCCCATAGCGTTTATCGAAACGATTGGCAATAATGCGTGCCTGCTCCAAGTGGGGTAGCTGGTCTTGACCCACCGGAACCAAGTTCGCCTTGCAAAATAAAATGTCTGCTGCCTGGTGAACAGGGTAGGTGAGTAGCAGACCTGACATGGCGCGACCATTCGTTGCAAGAAGTTCAGACTTCACCGTTGGGTTACGGTGAAGTTCTGCTTCAGTGACCAGCGACAAGAAAGGCAGCATCAGCTGATTGAGCGCAGGAACCGCAGAATGCGTAAAGATAGGTGTCTTTTCGGGATCAATGCCAACAGCTAGATAGTCTGCTAGAAGTCCAAGCACGCGTTCTTGGAGGGGGCCAACGCCATCGCGGTCTGTGATGACTTGGTAGTCTGCTACCAGGATCCAGGTTTCAATACCTAAGTTTTGTAGTTCCACCCGGCTTTTCAATGTCCCGAAGTAGTGTCCTAGATGTAGACGGCCTGTTGGGCGGTCCCCAGTCAAAATCCGAAACTTTCCTGGATCACTTTGGATTTCTTGCTCAATCTGAGCTGAACGTTCTTTTGCGCGTGCAAGCGTGCCTTCGTTTGAGTTAGTCACCCAGACATCCTACCGTCCGTGTCCAAGCGCGGCGCCGACATGTATATCTGAAGAGATTGAGGCTCAATTTGTGTTACGCGGCTAGGCTTAAACTTCCGGCCTTCATCAAGAGCGTTCTCAGCCGCACTGATCCTGCCACTTTTTGGGTGCATCCAAGATGAATCAAAAACTAAAATCCAAGGACTTCCATGGCTGTCAGCAAGTTTTATGTTGCCAACTTCTAACTCCCCATTAAAGACAACCAGAAGGTCTGCGTCATCGGCAGGCACCCCAGAGCGGCGCATTTGAAACAGCCTTGAGCTAGGTTTGGACCATTCATCCCCTTGGATAGGCGCTCCCTCGCGATCAATCCAAGACACGTCAGGCAAGGAATCATCGCCAACCAAAGCACCTGTCGCAAAATTAGAAGGTCGCATCACGGGATGCAGGCGGCGCAAACCCAAAAGATACTTTGTTGTCTCTAACTGGCGTTCTTGATGTTTCTTTAGGTCCCAGTTCATCCATGCAACAGGGGAGTCCTGACAGTAAGCATTGTTGTTGCCCATTTGTGTTCTAGAGAACTCATCGCCGCCTAGAATCATTGGCGTTCCTGCAGAGACAAGCAGGGTTGCCATAATATTTCGCCTAGAGCGCTCTCTAGCAAACATCACATCTTCAACAAGCCCTGTTGGGTCACTGAGGTCAGATTCATTGTCGCCAGGTTCGCCCTCAATGCCATGATTCCAAGAATGGTTGTTGTCAGTGCCATCCTGATTGTTCTCTAAATTAGCCAGATTGTGTTTGTGATCGTAACTAGTTAGGTCAGCGAGTGTGAAACCATCGTGGGCAGCGACGAAGTTAACTGACGCGCGAACGCCGCGCTCCTTGCTAAACAAATCAGCCGATCCCGACAAACGCGTGGCTAAATCGCCAGCGCCCCTGACGCCTCGACCAGCAATAATGTCACTGAAATCTGAAAGCCAAAATGAACGAACTGAATCCCGATAGCGATCATTCCACTCTGAAAAAGGAATAGGGAAGTTCCCCGTCTGCCAACCTCCAGGCCCAATATCCCAAGGTTCCGCAATCATTTTTGCATCTTTGAGAATGGGGTCTTGCGCGATTCCAACGAAGAACGGGTGGAACGCTTTATATCCGTCCCACAATCTGCCAAGCGTGACCGCTAAATCGAAGCGGAACCCGTCAACGCCCATTTCGCTTGTCCAGTACCTGAGCGAATCCAATGCCATCTGGACAACTTTTGGTTCAGAAAAGTTCACCGTGTTCCCGCAGCCAGTGTCATCAATACACCGCCTTGGCCTGCCATCAGTCAGCCGGTAGTAGCGGGTAGAGTCCAATCCGCGCCAACAAACAGTCGGGCCCGCATCCCCGCCTTCACAAGTATGGTTGAACACCACATCCATGATGACTTCAATCCCAGCTTTATGTAAAAGCGAAACCATTCCACGAAACTCATCGACAACCGCCTGCGCTCCACTAGCCTGCGCAGCCATCGTTGCATAAGTTGGCTCAGGTGAGAAGAAACTGAGCGTTGAATAACCCCAATAGTTAGTAAGGCCTCGTTCAGTTAAGAATGGCTCATCCATCTTCGCCATCACAGGCAAAAGCTCAATGGCAGTTATCCCAAGATTCTTCAGATGGTCGATGCTTGCAGGGTGGGCCAATCCCGCATACGTTCCCTGCAAGTCAGATGGAACGCCGGGAAGATTCTTCGTGAACCCCTTTACGTGAACCTCGTAAATAGCAGTCTCATTCCAAGGAATCTTTGGGCTTGGATCAACCTGGAAATGATTCGAAGTCACAACTGACTTCGGCGAGTGCTGCACTGAGTTTAAAGTAGAACCAAGCAGCGGATACGTCGTCGGATACAAGTCGGAATCGACTTGGTGGGCGTGAACAAGGGCACTGAGCGTGCGATCATCTACTATCCCGCGGCCATAGGGGTCAAGCAAAAGCTTGTTTGGGTTGTGATAAGAACCAGCGTCAGGATCCCATTTACCGTGAACGCGGAAACCGTAGACAGTCCCAGCAGAATGGCCAGGAAGCAAACCATGCCAGATACCTTCAACAGGACCACGCAAGCCGTACCTGTTTTCCCAGATTTGCTGGCCGTCTCGATCAATAACACAAAAATCCACCGCAGACGCATTTGGTGCCCAAACCGAAATGCGTAAACCATCTTCACTTGGGAGTACTCCAAGTTTTGTAATTTCTGGGTTTGGACGCGTTAACTTCCTTGCAGGGTGCAGCACAACCTCAGTGGGTGAGTGGACGCCAAGTGGTTCATTCATTGTGAGCATTCCACTCCGAACTGAGTGCGGTGTCAAACGCACCAGTGGATCACGCGGCGATTACAGTTTCTTGGCAAGGCGTCTTCGTGGCAAGCTAGCGGCATGAGAATCGTCGTTCTAGTAAAGAATGTTCCCGATAGCCAAGGGGAACGTCGTATCGAATCTGGTCGTGTTGTCCGTGGTGAAGACGACATATTGAACGACCTAGATGAGTATGCGGTTGAGGCTGGCGTGCAGCTAGTTGAAGAGTTTGGCGGTGAGGTCATTGCCATGTCCATGGGGCCTGAAGGTGCTGATGAGGCACTATTACGCGCCCTGCAGCTGGGTGCAGATAGGGCGGTGTGGGTAACAGATGATGCCCTTGAAGGAGCTGACGTTCTTGCCACTGCCGCAGTCTTGGGCGCTGCAATAAAGAGGGAGTCCGTAACTGAGCCAGTTGATTTAGTGCTGGCAGGGATGGCCAGTTTAGACGGGATGACATCTATGGTCCCACCAGCAATTGCTGAGTTCTTGGGGACCTCAGTTGTATCCGTGGTCGACAAATTAGAGCTGCAAAGCTCTGGGCAGATCCGCGCTTGGCGAACATTTGATGGGCGTGCGGAAATCCTTGACGTGACGCTTCCCGCAGTAATCTCAGTAACCGACGAAGTGAATGAGCCGCGGTACCCTTCGTTCAAAGAGATGAAAGCTGCCCGAAACAAACCAATGGAAGAACTGTCTATGGCGGACCTCGAAGACTACCACGCCAGCCATACGCTTACTGATGCAAAACGCTCTGAAGTGATAGATGCACATAAGTTTGATCGCGGCACTCAAAGCGTGATTATTCAAGATACTGGCGAGGCCGGGGTGGCGCTTGCGGATTTCCTCCATTCAAAACTGAACTGAAAGAAGACAGACCGTGGAAAAACTAACTGGTGCCATTGTGGTTGGCGTAGAGCACCTGGATTCTTCGGATACTTTGACGCCCGAATCGCGGGCGGCATTGAAGTGTGCTCATAGGATCACAAGTGGTGACGTGATTGCCGCGTCCTGGGTGAGCACTCCAGATTTAGAAGGCCTTGGTCAGTGCGGCGTGCACCGGGTTTTTGTTCCAGAATCTGGCGCAACTTGGCCAAATGATTCGGCTGTCCACGCAGATTTTGTGAAACGCGTGGTGGGTGAGGTCTCGGCAGAAGCCGTCCTTTTTTCGGCTTCTAGTCTGGCAACTGAGGTAGCTGCCCGCCTTGCCATGAAGCTCGGATCAACTGTAGTTGGTGGTGTGAGTGATTTTGAGATTGTGGACGGCGGGATTGTCGCATCCAAGCGGGTCCTTGGCGGTGAATGGGAAGCGCGCACGGCTGTGACAGCCACCATTCCGGTTTTCACAGTTGCCATGAAAGATGATGGCCAAATGACCTCGGGAACCGCACCCGCTTTGGTGGAAACACTAAAAACTGAACAGACAAGTTCAAGTGTGCAAGTGGTTTCTTCTGAAAGTCAGGGAAGTGACGGGGCTCTTAGTAGCGCTGATGTAGCGGTGATTGGTGGTCGGGGGGTTGACGGCGATTTTGATTTAGTGAGCCGCTTCGCGCAGGCACTTGGCGGGTCAGTAGGCGCGACGCGGGTTGCCTGTGATGAAGGCTGGGCAGACCGATCCTTACAGGTAGGACAAACTGGTTTGTCTATCTCACCCAAACTTTATGTGGGCCTTGGCGTCTCTGGCGCAATCCACCACACCTGTGGCATTCAAGGTGCAGAAACTATTGTTGCAGTTTGTGATGACCCGGATGCTCCAATCTTTGAGATTGCTGACTTCGGCGTTGTCGGAAACGTAGAGGACGTGGTGCCACAAGCTCTTGAAAAACTAGCGGAGCTTCAAAACCGGTGATCTACCTGGATCATGCGGCAACTACTCCGCTCAGCCCAGCGGCTGAGCGCGCGTGGCTTGCCGCACAAAGGCGGCTTCGTGATACCCCCGGAAACCCCAGTGCTCTTCACGCTGGTGGCCGGGTTGCAGCGCGGATTGTTGAAGACGCCAGGGTTCAAATTGCAGGGGCTCTGGGGGCAGACCGTGCCGAAGTGCTTTTTACCTCCGGGGCTACAGAATCTAATGCGCTGGGCGTAATCGGCGGGGCTAGGGGAGCCGCTACACCAGATCAGAAAACCGTTTTGATCTCTTCAGTTGAGCATGACTCTGTTGGAAACTTGGGCGAGGCCGCGCCGGATTTGGACTGGCGGTTAATGCCAGTTTCAAGGGATGGCGTCACCGTGATTGAGCCTGTCGGTCCAGAGGTGGCGCTGGCCTCATTGGCTTTGGTTTGCGCTGAAACCGGGATCATCCAACCAGTTTCAGACTTGGTGGAAGCTGCAGGGAAAACGTTGGTTCATACCGATGCGGCCCAAGCAGTTGGCCACATGCCAATAAACTTCCATGACCTGGGCGTAGATTTGATGACTATTGGGGGACACAAAATCGGTGCGCCCGTTGGAACTGGAGCCCTTTTTGTTCGCCGAGGCGTGAAGATCACCACCGACCGTCCTGGTGGGGGACAAGAACGCAAGTACCGCTCTGGCACTGTCGATGCAGCGGGCGCAGCGGCGCTTGCAGCTGCAGTTGTCGAGACTACAGAAAACTTACAGCGCGAAGTCACCCATCAAATGGTGCTTCGTGAGCATTTGATGGCGGGACTGCCGGAAGAAGTGCGCCTGACCTCGCCAGCCAAAACTTCCCCTGGAATCGTTCACTTAAGTTTGCCGACCTCACACCCTGAAGTGCTTCTGCTATCCATGGACCAGGCAGGAATCATGGTCTCTGCGGGGTCAGCCTGCCATTCGGGCGTGACCCGGCCAAGCCAGATTTTGCTTAGTATGGGGCGCTCTGAGCAAGAAGCATTGGGAGTGCTTCGTGTCTCTTTTGGGCGCGAAAATACGGTGGAGGACGTAGACTTTTTTCTCCGTGCGCTACCCGCGGCCCTTGAGGCGGCCGGTCGCATGGATGAGCGTGATGCAAGGAAAGGGAAACAGGCGCAGTGAAGGTCTTAGCAGCGTTATCGGGGGGAGTGGACTCAGCGGTTGCCGCAGCCTTAGCAGTGGAGGCTGGGCATGATGTGACGGGCGTTCACATGGCGTTATCCTCTTCGCCAGAGGCCTGCCGGGTTGGCAACAGAGGATGTTGCTCTGCTGAAGACGCAGTCGATGCGGCCCGCGCCGCCGAAATCATGGGCATACCCTTTTATATTTGGGATTTAGCTGCAGAGTTTGAAGGCGCAGTAATTGACGACTTCTTGGACGAATACCGCGCAGGTCACACCCCCAATCCTTGCGTGCGATGCAATGAGTTCGTGAAGTTCAAAGAGCTCTCTGACAGGGCCCGCGCTCTAGGATTTGATGCCGTTTGTACCGGACACTATGCCAAACGAGTCGACGGGCCAGACGGCGTGGAACTTCACCGCGGCGAACACTTCGAGAAGGACCAATCCTACGTACTGGCTGTGATGGGTAGGGATGAGCTTTCCCGTGTTTTGCTGCCACTTGGCGACGCGCCAACCAAAGCATGGGTGCGGGAACAAGCAGAGAACCGTGGGCTGGGCGTTTCCAACAAGCCGGATTCCTACGACATTTGTTTTATACCGGATGGGGACACGCAGGGTTTCTTGCGTTCCCGCCTCGGCGAAAAACAAGGCGACATTGTTGACCCGGATGGGAATGTGCTTGGACACCACTCTGGTCACTATCAGTTCACTGTTGGCCAGCGCAAAGGACTGCGGATCGACCAGCCAGCGAAAGACGGGCGGCCCCGTTATGTGCTGGCGACTGACCCAGAGACGAACCGGGTTGTAGTTGGCGCGCTCGAACTACTCAGTGTCGATGTGATTATTGGCACGGATGTTGTGTGGCTAACAGAGCCAGGGAAGATCAGCAAAGGCGAAAACCTGACTTTACAGATGCGCGCTCACGGCGCTTCCACGTCCGTTCAAAGTTGGGAAAGTGCAGAAAATGGCCTGGTTGTTCGACTTTTAGAACCTGTTCGAGGGATCGCTGCTGGCCAATCAATGGTCCTCTACGAAGGGTCGCGCGTTGTGGCTCAAGCCACGATTCGTGAGGCTAGTCGGCGGCCTGGACTTTGCGCAGCGGTGCCTGGGGTCTTCGGCGGGCCTGTCGCCGTGTAAACTGGGCAAGTCCACAAGACATGCGCGGGTGGCGGAATTGGCAGACGCGCTGGATTTAGGTTCCAGTGCCTTCGGGCGTGGGGGTTCAAGTCCCCCTCCGCGCACAGCAGTGAAATCGCTCTTGATCATGGGTTTCAGGCTCCAGGTCAGGGGATGTTGTCTTTTGAAGTGCGATAAATGCGGAATGTGATGGCTCCTTATGACTGGGCATGCCTGGTGGTAGACGTGGACGACCCTAGAT
>DAIOFF010000006.1:0-32053 GCA_036745855.1 Scrofimicrobium sp.
TTGGGAATACTAAAAGAATCGCTGCGGGCACTACGGGCTTTATTTTGCTTGCAGGGCTTTGGGGTGGTTCGGTAGCTTTTGCTGAGGACCAGCATGGCACTGGCGACGTCGAAGTGACCGTAGATATTGGCGAGTCTGTTGGACCGGGCGTTCTTGCCATGAGCGTATCTGGTAGTTCTGTGGCGCTTACTGAAGATGGTTCCACGGACTTGGTGCGACAGTTCACTGGAAAGTTGCCGACAGTCACGGTCACTGATACCCGTTCTGCGGATGATATTCCGGAGGGTGCTTGGTGGTATGTGGTGGGGTCGGTATCAGATTTCACTGGCAATACCGGGCAAGATTCGATACCTGCTGAGCAAATGGGGTGGACCCCAGCTCTGGTTCAGGATAGTCCCAGTGGGTTGGTGTCTGAAGGTGATGAGGTCGGAACGTCTCTTGAAGGGGACGTTGGCCTTGTTGATCAGGAACTACTAGCGATGGTTTGGGATTCGAAAGAAGTGAACCCAGAGGGAACATGGGCAGCAAATGCCGATTTGTTCTTGCAAACTGCACCGTCGGTAGAGGAAGGCCAGTACTCTGCGACTTTGACACTGTCATTGTTCGAATAATCAGGTAAGTCATGAGCCGTGGTCAAGGGCGGCGTTGCAGCACATGCTCGTCCTTGGCCACGGCTTATTATGCAAGGCCATTTCCAGCGGGATACTTACTTGCTGGGGTGTACTTATGGGTATGCGGGTCAGGAAATGACCTTACAAAGGAGTTCAACAAAGATGATTCGTTCAATACGTCCGCGCCGCGTAGCTTTTCTTGCTGCTGCGTTATTTGCGATGCTGTTATCCGTGGTAGTTCCGGCATATGCATCCGGCAATGACCAAGTGACTTGGTCTGTGCGGCCTTCGGATGAAAACGGGGCGACAGGACAATCATGGGTTGAACTTGAAGTCGAGCCAGGTAAATCTGCCAAGCAGTACCTGGAGCTTCAAAATTTTGGGAAAGAGTCTGTCACATTCAATGTCTATAGCGCCGACGGATATTTCACAGACAAAGGGCGATTCAACATGTTGAATGCGTCTGATACGTCTGTCGAGGCCGGCACGTGGATTGAGATCGAAAATGAGATAACCGTACCTGGCAAGGACAAAAAGATTGTTCCTTTTACGGTTACTGTCCCAGAGCAAGTGACTCCCGGTGATCATGCGGCGGGCATCGCGGCTTCCGTCTCTAACAAAGCTGCGGCGGGTGCAGCCGGAGGGACGGTTGGAGTCGACTCTAGGGTAGGGGTTAGGGTACTTATTCGAGTTCCTGGAGACATTAATCCGCAACTACAGATTACTGATATTTCGCCGCAGTATAGTCAAAGTTGGAATCCATTTTCACCCGGGACATTGTCTCTTGAATATACGGTGGAAAACACTGGAAATGCTCGTCTGGGATTCTCAGAGGCTATTGATGGTAGTGAGGCCGGTGAGCCTCGCGGGGAACTATTACCTGGAAAAAGTCGAACCGTACAGATTGATTTAGGGGCAAAATGGCCGCTTCTTACTAAGACCATTTCTCTGAAGGTTATTCCAGCATTTGCGGGTTCAGGGCAAGACATCGCCCCAGAGCCAATTACTGAAGACGCCAGGGTCTGGACTATTCCATTTCCCCAGTTAGTCTTGTTTTTGATGGTGCTCCTTTTGCTAGTTGGTCTTCGTCAAGTGAGTAAATCAAGGAAAGCTGCAGTGGAGAGGCGGATTGAAGAGGCGCGGAATGCCGGGCGGGCTGAGGCAACAAAAGCGCAAGAATAGACACGTGTTTTTGTATTAGTGAGGATGAAAGAGGAAACACAAACCGGCCTCGACAACCTAATGTAAGAGGTACAAAAAGAGGAGTGTCTATGCGACGAATATTTGCGGCATTACTTGTGGGATTAGTAGGTCTTGGTGCCGCGGCGTGCAGTTCAACGGAAGAAAGTGATCAAACGGTGTCTTCTTCAGTGGTAGTTCTTGACGTCAGAACGCCAGAAGAATACGCCAATGGGCACTTAGAAGGCGCACGTAACATCGATTGGAATGGGGCATCCTTTGCAGACGAAGCGGCAAGCCTTTCACCTGATCAGGAATATTTAGTTTACTGCCAAAGCGGGAACAGGTCAGGGCAAGCGGTGCAGTATTTGAATGAGGCTGGGTTCACTTCCGTCAAAAATGGCGGGGGAGTGGATGAAGCAGCGGATGCAACAGGGCTCCCTATAGTCACTGATTAAGGAACCCGCCTTCCATGACACAATAGCGTCGTGCATGAAGCAGACAATATGTCCAAGGCAGCGGCAGCAGTGCAGGCCGTTTGCCAGGGGGAACTGGTAGTGATTCCCACCGACACCGTTTATGGCATTGGTGCCAACCCTTTTGATTCGGGTTCTGTAGCAAAGTTATTGCAGGCAAAAGGCCGCGGCGAGCAAATGCCGCCCCCGGTCCTAGTCTCAGACTTGGAGCAAGCCCGAACAGTTGGACTAGTGCCAGCATGGGTCGAAAAATTTTGGCCGGGGCCACTTACAGTCGTGGTCCCTACCGTGACAAAACTTGGGTGGGACAAAGACACCGTGGCCCTTCGCGTTCCCGCTGACGAAGCCACACTTTCGTTACTGACACAAACGGGGCCGCTAGCAGTCACCTCGGCAAACAAAACCGGTGAACCCCCCGCAAAGACTGTGTCGGAAGCATGGCAGTATTTTGGAAGAACCGTTGCAGTATACATAGATGGAGGCACATCGCCTTTAGGGAAAGCCTCGACAATCGCGGACTTAACGGACGGACGTCCACGGTTGTTGCGTAATGGGGCCTTAGACTGGGACGAAGTCGAATGCGCGTATATATCCTATTAGCCTTGATTGCTGCGGTTGTGACAATGCTACTCACGCCAGCAGCGCGGCGTTTTGCACTCACTTTCAGGGTTTTATCGCCCCTTCGCGACCGCGATGTGCACGTAGTGCCAACGCCGCGAATGGGGGGACTTGCAATGACCGCAGGGTTCGGGGTTGCGATGTTGGTTGGTAGCAAGATTCCCTACTTGGGAGACGTGTTTGATGACAGCGTAATCTGGGCCGTGATTCTGGGTGCCATTGCTATTTGTATTTTGGGCGCAGTGGATGATGTGATCGAACTCGACTGGATAGCGAAACTGGCAGGGCAAGTTCTGATTGCTGTTGTGGTTTCCATGAATGGGGTTCAGTTAATAAGTTTCCCCCTATTCGGACTCACGATTGGGTCTTCAAGGCTGTCAGTACTTGTATCAGTTTTGATCATTGTCACAATCATGAATGCGGTGAACTTTGTTGATGGACTAGATGGTCTTGCGGCAGGGGTTGCCGCAATCGGTGGAATCAGCTTCTTCTCATATTCCTATCTGCTTACCCGCGAAACAAACTCGGCTTCATATGCCACCGTGGCTGCGGTGATCATGGTTGCCATGGTTGGGGCGTGCATTGGTTTTCTTTGGTACAACTTCCATCCTGCATCTATCTTCATGGGGGATTCTGGTGCCATGGTTCTTGGATTTTTGATTGCCTCCGCAGGCATTATTGTCACCGGGCAGGTTCGGCCAAACCTTCTTGAAGGTGACCCAATAATCACCAGCGTCTTACCGGTGATCTTGCCGTTTGTTGTCATTATCATTCCCCTGATTGACCTTATATTCACTGCTTTAGGACGCATTCTTCGCGGGCAAAGCCCAACAACTGCGGACAGGACTCACCTTCACGACAGGCTGCTTGACGCCGGGCATTCCCATAGAGGCGTTGTCCTTGTGCTTTGGGCATGGACGGCACTGGTTTGTGCTGTAGGTGTCACTTTGCTTGTTGTTGAACCGAAGAAAGTAGCGATTGCGGGTCTTGCGGCAACTGCCGTCTTAATCGCCGTAACCTGGCAGTTCTTCCCAGGAATGAGAAAGCGTAAACGCAAGACGAATCGTGGTATTGGCGTGCCAGGTGGTACTAAAGCAGTTGATGATGGCATTAAGGTGATTAGTCGTCAACAACGATGGCACCCTATTAAACATGCCGAAGAGGAAACAAAATGAAAACGCTGCGCTTGATTCAATACTCGGCCCGACTTCGCAAGGCAATGTTTTGGGCATTCATAGGGATTGCGGCAGTTAGCATTGTGATTGGATTTCTTCTGCCAGGAAGACCCATATGGTCCGCTCTTATTGGAGTCTTAGGGTCTGCAGTGGTTTTAGGCATGAGCGCCTTTTCGATTGCAAAAATGGTTGATTCAGATGATCTTGGTGTCGGCTGGTTGGCCGTAGATTATGTGGTAAAAATCGCCGCAATTGCGGGTGTGACTTTAGTCCCAAAATTCCTAGGAGGCTTCAATCTTGGCTTGATTGCGGGGATTGTCATAATTTCGGTGGTCGTCACCATGGCAATACAGGTTTACACTCTACAGGTGAGACGATCCGAAGGCTGACCGAAAGTCTTAGGAAAGTAAACCTAGCTGATAACATAGGCCGGGTTAGTCCCGAAAATCGACATTGGAGTTATTCTGAGCGCTGCTGTTGCCGAAACGGTAAAGCCGAATGCGGCAGAAAAATCCCCTAAAACGGGGCGGCTGCCAATTTGGTGGTGGGTAGTTCTTGCATTGACTGCGGTGGTAGCAGTCTGGTCATTCGTTGCTGGGTTCCTACCCATGGTCACGAATCCTGATGCTATTCATCAGCCGGGCATGTCCGATTTCTTTCCGGAGACTTTACTTTGGGAAGGTACTCTCTTTCAGCTAAACCGCATTGTCCTTGCCCGCTTTATTGCTGCTATTGCAATATGCCTAATGGTGGGTCTTGTGGCATTGAATGTCACTAAAGTCCCAACCAGGGGACAAGCAATAATAGAACTGTTAGCAGAGTTTGTTCGCCGCAACATAGGTATTGAACTACTAGGAAACAAAAAAGGACGTCAATACGCAACCGTGCTTGGCGTTGTCTTTTTTGGCGTGCTGGCCATGAACCTGACAGGCATAGTGCCAGGAATAAACATTGCGGCATCATCGGTGATGTCAGTTCCGTTGGTCTTTGCAGTATTTTCATACGTGACGTTCATTGTCGCTGGCATCAGGGCTCAGGGTGGACTGAAGTTCCTGAAAAACCAGCTGTTCCCACCAGGCGTGCCTTGGCTCGTGTACATTTTGCTGACACCGATCGAGTTTTTCTCGACTTTTGTTGTTAGGCCATGCACCCTCGCTATCCGTCTCTTGGCCAATATGATCGCTGGCCATATGCTGCTAGCAATTTGCTATTTTGGAACGCAGGTTCTGGTTAGCGCAGTTGCATCCCAAAAGATCATCGCGGTAGCAACATTCGCCTCGGCAATCGCTGTGACTCTTTTTGAAATCTTTGTCGCAGCCCTTCAGGCGTATGTGTTCACCATGCTTACAGCCGTTTACATCAAGCTATCAGTAGAGTCTCACTGAGAAACATAAGAAAGTAGGAAGACAGTATGACCGGTTCTATTGCGACCGTTGGATATGGCCTAGCAACCCTTGGCCCTGGCATCGGCATTGGCATTCTTGTTGGGAAAACCCAAGAAGCGACTGCAAGGCAGCCAGAAGTGGCCGGACGCTTGTTCACCAACATGCTTATTGGTGCAGCCCTAGTTGAAGCCCTTGGTCTGATCGGCTTCGTGCTGGCCCTGATCGCCTAAGCCAAGTATGTACTATTCAGCTTCCGGGAATGAAGAAGCGGGCAGTGACGGCCTTGCAGTCGTTTTGCCCCCAATCTATGAGATTTTCTGGTCGGCCATAATCTTCATCGGGCTTTGGATTGTTCTGGGTCTGTCCCTGAAGAAAATCTATGCGATGATCGACAAACGTACCGCAGAGATCGAATCTGGATTGGACGCTGCGCAAGTCGCTAAAGACAATGCGGCCCTCGCGCAGCGTGAACGTAAAGATATGCTGCGGGCAGCAAATGAAGAGGCGCGGAGCCTTCGTGAGCAAGCATCGCAGGATGCACAGCGAATCGTGTCTGGCGCCAAAGCAGAGGCACAAGCAGAAGCGCAACGCATTTCGGAAAATGCCGAAAAGCAGATCGCAAGTGAACGCCATGCTGCAGAAGTTGCCTTACGCAAAGACGTCGGAACCATGGCGACTGAGCTTGCGGAGAAAATTGTCGGTGAGAAACTGAAGGACGACGAAGTTTCTGCACGGGTGATTGACCGTTTTATGGATGAACTTGAAGCAGACATTGAACCAGTTGGGGCCAAAGTCAAGTGAGTGCTGAGCAGCAAAATAACCTTGCAGTCGGGCAAAGCATTTTGGCGGCGTCACCCGGCCTGGCTGATGCTGAGCTCACAGGGGCAGAACTTTTTTTCGCTTCACAGCTACTAAGTGATGATGGAAAGCTTCTTCGCGCCCTCACGGACCCTGGCCGAACTGGGCAGGACCGGGCACAACTGGCACGCGATTTGTTTGCAGCGCATTTGTCAAAAGAGACGCTCCAAATCATTGACGCACTGACAATGCTTCACTGGTCAAGGGCGGATGCATTGCCCGCGACCCTTGAGCATTTAGGGATCGAATCATATCTTCGTGGGGCTCAAAAAGCAGTTGAGCTGCGCCTTGTTGAATCTGAACTGTTTGCGGTTTCAGTACTGCTGTCAGAGAGCCGTGATCTGAGGGTGCAACTATCAGATCTTGGGGAAGGCACCGTAGAGACAAGAGCAGAACTTATTGCCACTTTGCTAGATGGGCATATTTCAAAGATCACAATTGCACTGGTAAAACATGCAGTGTTGGTGTCACCCCACGGCAGGTTGATTCAGTCAATTCGTGCTTACGCGCGAATCGCAGCTCAAATTGGTGGAACCAAACTCGTCACAGTCACGGCGGCTAGCGAGCTAACTGGAATCCAACGGGAACGTATGAAGTCACTGATTGAACGGCAGCTCAATGTTCCAGTCACATTAGCCGTTGCGGTGGACAAAGCCTTGATCGGCGGTTTCAGAATCAACTACGGCGAAGAGGCAGTAGATTCCTCAATTCGCTCAAATTTCAACGAGGCCAAGCTGGCACTCGAGCGTTAGAAGAATAGTAAGGGTAAAAAAGATGGCAGACCTCGGGATCAGCCCAGAAGAGATCAGGACCGCCCTGAACAAGTACGTGGAATCGTACAAGCCCACAGCATCGGCGGCCGAAGAAGTTGGGCACGTCACCGAAACAGCAGATGGTATTGCTCACGTCGAAGGCTTGCCTGGCGCGATGGCCAACGAGCTTCTGCGGTTTGAAGATGGAACGCTAGGTCTTGCAATGAACCTGGATCCACGCGAGATCGGTACTGTTGTTCTTGGAGATTTTTCGGGGATTGAAGAGGGACAAGAAGTACGCCGCACCGGCGAAGTTCTTTCAGTTCCAGTTGGGGACGGATACTTGGGACGCGTCGTTGATCCCCTTGGGACTCCCATCGATGGCCAAGGGGAAATCACTGACATTCAAGGCCGTCGCGCCCTTGAACTGCAAGCCCCCGGCGTGATGATGCGTAAGTCTGTGAATGAGCCACTTCAGACAGGACTAAAAGCTATTGACTCCATGATCCCAGTTGGGCGTGGACAAAGGCAGTTGATCATTGGCGACCGTCAAACCGGTAAGACTGCGATAGCGCTAGATACAATCTTGAACCAACGTGAGAACTGGCTTTCTGGGGATCCACAAAAACAAGTGCGTTGCATTTATGTGGCAATCGGTCAAAAGGGGTCAACCATTGCGTCTGTACGGCAAACCCTTGCTGATTCGGGGGCTTTGGAGTACACAACGATTGTGGCTTCCCCTGCATCAGATCCAGCTGGCTACAAATACTTGGCTCCCTACACGGGATCCGCAATCGGGCAGCACTGGATGTATGGTGGCAAACACGTTTTGATCGTGTTCGACGACTTATCGAAACAAGCCGAAGCTTATCGCGCCGTTTCCCTTTTGCTTCGCAGGCCACCGGGTCGTGAAGCATATCCCGGTGACGTGTTCTACCTACATTCCCGCCTTTTGGAACGTTGCGCGAAGCTGTCAGATGAACTGGGGGGCGGTTCAATGACAGGTCTGCCCATTATTGAAACCAAAGCGAATGACGTTTCGGCGTACATTCCAACTAACGTAATTTCTATTACGGACGGGCAGATCTTCCTTCAGTCTGACCTTTTCAACGCAAACCAAAGGCCCGCGGTTGACGTCGGTATCTCGGTTTCCCGTGTTGGCGGTGACGCACAAATCAAGGCCATGAAAAAAGTGGCTGGAACTTTGAAGCTCACACTTGCGCAGTACCGGTCAATGGCGGCTTTCGCAATGTTCGCTTCAGATCTGGATGACACAACAAAGCAACAGCTAATCCGGGGTGAACGCCTCATGGAACTGTTGAAGCAGTCCCAGAACTCACCTATGAAGGTCGAAGACCAAGTGGTTGCAATATGGGCAGGGACTAACGGGTACCTGGATGACTTAACCATTGAACAGGTGAAACCGTTCCAAGATGGTTTGCTTGACTATATTCGTGCCCATACGTCAGTTCTCTCAGTTCTTGCCGACACCGGGTTGCTTGAAAAGGACACGGAGGATGAGCTAAAGGCTGGCGTGGAACGTTTCCATGAAACGTACTTGACTGAAGAACTTGACGACCACGGTGAGATAGAGGCCGAGCGCACAGCGGAGACAATCTCGACCTCGCGCAAAGGTTAATAAGTATGGGTGGTCAGCAAAGAGTCTTCAAACAGAAGATAAGGGCGACAGAGACACTTGAAAAAGTGTTTCGCGCTATGGAGATGATCGCAGCGTCTCGAATCGGTACTGCCCGCAAGAATGCTGAGATGGCCGATCCGTACTCTCGCGCACTCACAGAAGCTGTTGCTGCTGTTGCTGTGCATGGTCACGTCGATCATCCACTTACAAAAGCTCGAACTGATTCGAACAGAGTCGCAGTTTTAGTTGTCGCATCTGACCGCGGGTTGGCGGGGGCCTACTCAGCTACCGTGCTTCGCGAGACCGAACGTCTGATGCAAGAACTTCGAGAGGCTGGCAAAATCCCAGTACTCTACACAACAGGTAAACGCGCCAGACAGTATTTCAGTTTTAGGGAAGTAAGTGTTCAGCGTGCTTGGGAAGGTCATTCTGATAGTCCGCAGATAAAGACATTTGATGAAGTATCTGAAGAGCTACTAGGAGACTTCCTAAACCCTGACCCAAGCGTTGGGGTGGGTGAGGTATACCTTATATTCACTCGGTTTGAGTCAATGGTTCGACAGGTTCCAGAGATACGAAAGATGCTGCCACTCACGGTTGTAGATACGCCGGAAGCAGACCTAAATAGATCAAGCGGACAAAGGCAAGTCACCGAAGATGGCAATGTCCATCCTGAATACGAGTTCATTCCAAGTGCTTCTACGGTCCTTGACAAGCTGCTTCCACTTTATGTGCGCAACCGCATTGCAAATGCGATGCTTCAAGCGGCGGCTTCAGAGCTGGCTTCGCGGCAACGAGCCATGCACACTGCGACTGATAACGCCAATGACCTCATCACAAACTACACGCGTCTTGCGAACGCAGCGCGTCAAGCAGAAATTACCCAGGAAATCACGGAAATCGTGTCCGGGGCAGACGCCCTTGGGGCATAGGAGATACGCATGAGCGAAGAGACCAAAACCGCCGAAGGTCGGGTTGCCCGCGTCGTCGGGCCCGTCGTCGACGTGGAGTTCCCACCGGACGCAATTCCTGCCCTTTACAATGCACTTTTAGTAGACACAGACTTGCGGGGCCAAGGTGAGGGCGAAGGCCTTACCACCATGACTCTTGAAGTAGCGCAGCACCTTGGTGACAATCTAGTGCGAACCCTGGCACTAAAGCCCACCGATGGGCTAGTGCGAGGGGCTGCTGTGAGGGACACGGGGGCACCGATTATGGTCCCAGTTGGTGACGTTACGAAAGGCAAAGTCTTCAACGTAACTGGTGAATGCCTAAACCTTGAAGAAGGTGAAAAGCTAGAGATCAATGAGCGTTGGTCGATCCACCGTGATCCGCCGGCTTTTGATCAGCTTGAAGGTCAAACCAAGATGTTTGAGACCGGCGTGAAAGTGATCGACCTTTTAACCCCCTATGTTCAGGGTGGAAAGATCGGTTTGTTCGGTGGCGCTGGTGTTGGCAAAACCGTGCTGATCCAAGAAATGATCCAGCGCGTGGCCCAAGACCACGGTGGTGTGTCAGTGTTTGCCGGCGTTGGCGAACGTACCCGTGAAGGAAATGACCTCATCCATGAGATGGAAGAGGCCGGTGTCTTTGAAAAGACCGCGTTGGTATTTGGTCAGATGGACGAGCCACCAGGCACCCGATTGAGGGTCGCATTGACTGGTTTGACAATGGCAGAATACTTCCGTGATGTGCAGAAACAAGATGTGCTTTTGTTTATTGACAACATCTTCCGGTTCACTCAGGCAGGCTCTGAGGTCTCAACCCTTCTAGGCCGTATGCCATCCGCTGTTGGATACCAGCCAAACTTGGCAGACGAAATGGGACAACTTCAAGAGCGAATCACCTCCGCCGGTGGACACTCGATTACATCGCTGCAAGCAATCTACGTGCCTGCTGACGACTACACAGATCCGGCCCCAGCAACAACATTCGCGCACCTTGACGCAACAACAGAGTTGTCACGTGAAATCGCCAGCCGCGGGCTTTACCCAGCTGTTGACCCGCTTGCATCAACCAGCCGAATTCTTGATCCGAAGTATGTTGGTCAGGAACACTATGATGTTGCCACGCAGGTAAAGCGGATCCTCCAGAAGAATAAAGAACTTCAGGACATCATTGCGATTTTGGGTGTTGATGAACTTTCTGAAGAGGATAAAGTCACAGTAGCCAGGGCACGGCGTATTGAGCAGTTCTTGTCACAAAACACCTATATGGCAGAAAAATTCACCGGGGTACCGGGATCTACTGTTCCATTGGCCGAAACAATTGAAGCTTTCAAACGAATTTCGGTTGGTGAATATGATCACATTCCAGAGCAGGCCTTTTTCAATATCGGTGGAATAGAAGATTTGGAACGCAAAGCTCATGAGTTGATGGGCAAATGAGTAAAGTTTTAAATGTTGAGGTTGTGACCCGCTCAGAAACCCTTTGGAGCGGGTCTGCTACCCATGTGAGCATTCCCGCTGAGGACGGCATGCTTGGTATATTGCCTGGACGCCAGCCGGTCTTGGCCATTCTTCAGAACGGTATTGTTGAAATACGTGAAGAATCTGGTGGTAACGTAAAGCTTCATGTGACTGGGGGGTTCGCCTCAGTTGACGTAGACTTCGTCACAATCGTTGTTGAAGAAGGGACAAAACTGGAGGCGTAATGGTCAGTTGGATGTCAATGATTTTGCTGGTGGCGCTCGGCGCAATCATATTTGTCCTGGGACGCATATGGCGTTTGTCGACGCATCCATACTCATTTCGCACGATGATACGGGAAGTAACACCTAACGCTGAGCCTTCAAAATGGTGCCGTAGCTTTGCCTGCTATGGTGCAACGCACATTGCTTCTTATCGCTTGGTCCGGTTCTCTATAGCACCGGACCTTTTGTTTGCCCGCAATGATGTAAGTTTTGTGAAAATTGCCCAGGATGATTTACCTGCCGAAACGACCTTACTTCGGATGACAACCGGAGGAAGGAAGTTTGACCTGCTACTCTCTACGGCGGACCACAATGGTCTGCTGTGTTGGGTTGACTCAGTTCCTCCCAAGGAGACAGCTCTCTACTGAAGCCTGGAGTTTGCGTGCGCCTTGTAATTGCTGAATGTTCCGTCGACTACTCGGGGCGCTTAGATGCCCACCTGCCGCGGGCACGGCGTCTCTTGATGTTCAAAGCTGACGGTGCTGTCCTTGTCCATTCAGATGGCGGCTCATATAAGCCTTTGAACTGGATGTCGGCTCCCTGTCGCTTGGAAGTTCTGGAAAGCCCCGATGAAGACGTGAAAGAGATATGGCGGGTTGTTCCGTTGAAGACTGAGGGGGAACTTAGAGTCACCGTATATAACGTGATCTCTGAAATAGAAGAAGAACTTGGAATCGACCCTGGGCTCAGCAAGGATGGAGTCGAAGCTCACTTGCAAAAGCTGCTGGCGGAACAAGTGCCAGATCTTTTGGGTGAGGGATGGCAGTTGCAACGCAGAGAACACCCAACTCCAATCGGTCCTGTCGACCTCATGGTTTATGATGCTAAAGGCTTACCTGTTGCTATCGAAGTGAAACGTCGCGGAGGAATAGACGGGGTAGAACAGCTAACTAGGTACCTTGAGCTTTTGTCCAGAGAAGATAGGTATAGCAGCATTCGCGGTATTTTCGCTGCACAAGAAATAACTAAACAGGCACGAACTCTAGCGGAAGACCGCGGAATAGAATGCCTGATTTTGGACTATCAAGCGATGAAGGGCACAGATAACATCGCAGATAGGTTGTTTTAATGGCGAAAAGAAGAAGGACCGAACCAAAGCCGTTTAGGGTCCCTGTGGGAATAGCTCAGACCGAGCGATTAGGTGATGGACGCGAGTACCAGGTGCAAAGAGGCATCGTTGGACAAAAGGAATATAAGTGTCCCGGATGTCGAGGTACAATTTTCCCTGGTGAAGTTCAAGTGGTAGTTTGGCCTTCGCAAACTCAAGGTTGGGCGGGTGTCGGCGTGGGGGCACGCAGACACTGGCATGTAGGCTGCTGGGAAAGGGCATGATTTTCGCTTTGTCGACTTTGGCTCTCAATGGTAGCGTCGATATGAACTGACTGTTTCGTGGATAGGATCAATCTGTGGCATCGGCTAAACGGTACGCAGCGGCGCTGGTCCTCGGACTCTTGTCGCTGGTGTTTATAGTAGTTAGCGCCCTCGCGCTCACTATCTGGAGTCCTCCTCAGGAAATCTCCGCATCAATGAAGCCTAACGAACCTTATGTAATGGTTCGTGAAGGCGTGACGACGCTTTATCCAGAGGCGAAAAGTGTCTCCGTTGAGATAAAGGCTGCGGACTCAAGCGCACCCATTTGGGTCGCGGCTGGGGCGGGTAGGGATGTTGTTACCTGGCTGTATGGGCATTCGTATGACACGATCACGGGCACCAAGAGTGACACCGAGCTGGCATCAGTAAATGTACCTGGCAAGCCTGAGACGCCTCCTCAATCTGGCGCAGAAACTGAATCACCTTCGCCTGAACCATCAGCTAGTAGTACTCCCACCCCTGCCCCTTCAGAAGAGGGCGGCGCACAATCAGAGCAAGGCCAGTCAGGTGGCGAACAATCTGGCGGGTCCGCCATACCGATGGGTCCAAACCCAATCGAATCTGACATGTGGACCAGCACTGAAGGCGGAAGCGGGACACTGTCATTTGAAGTGGATGCTAGTAATGCTGAGGGCGTCTATTTGATTGTCGGCGACGGAACAACCCCGGTAGGGGAAATCACGTTTACTTGGCCTATTCCTCAGCCCAATATTTTGGCTTGGATTGCAATGGGGCTAGCTGGATTATTCCTATTAGCTACCATCGCAGTCATCATCGCGCGGGCGGCATCAACGCGGCGAAAACTTCGGCTAAAGAAAGAAATTGAGCGCCGGGCGGAAGCCGACGAAACGGCTACAGGCGCAATCTCTATCACAGACATTAGGAACGTTACCGGAGAGGCCGAACTTGGACCTGAGGTTGAACGCGCGACAACGGTCGCGGAGACGACGGCCACACAGAGACCAGTAATAGGCCAAGAAACCAGGTTAGGAAGTGTTAGCCTCTCTTCAGATAAGAGTTTTGGTCAGCCACCAATAGAATCAGGAATGCCAGCCCCTCAGCCGCAGGTGGCCGAAGAACCAGTGGCTCCATCTAATCCGCGAAGCACCGTTGATGCAAGATCAATCACTGTGACAACTGAATCAGGGATGATGAACATGGCGGCGCTTCAAGGCGGTGGCCAATTCCCAACTCGAAGGGCACTGCGTGAGGCAGGGGAACGCGGCGTCGAAAACCTGGTTGTGGATGGCCGCAACTTCAGCTCGACAGAAACTGGCGCAACCCCAATCGTGCCTCGAAGACCACAAAGTACTACCGACAACATCAGTAAACCTCAGATAAACCCGGAACATGCAGATCACCCTGATGAAGCGCGCTCACTTCCTCCCGGTATGAAATGGCGATCAAGAAGAGGCGCAGACCGGTTCGGTGAGGGAGACAAATGAGAATAAGAATGCGTGGCCTAGCTTTGATAGGTGCCGTGTCTGTTGCAGCAGGCGTCGCTGCATGCACGCCTGAGCCAAGAGAAATCGCAATGCCCGACTACGAAAATCCACAAATGAGCGGACAATCTGGCGACCAATCGGGCGGAAATCCAAACCTGTTGGCATCTGCTCCTGTCCTTGACGACGCGCAGATTGGCAGGATCGTCTCAGGTGCTCAAACAGCCCTTGATGAGGCCTCGGAAAACATGGACCCTGAAGCCCTAAAGACAAGACTGACAGGACCAGCTTTAGCTCTGCGCACGGCAGAGATAATCAGGGCCCAAAAAACAGGTGACGTACTAAATCCCCTTGAAATAGAACTCAACGTCGCCTCTGCAACTGTGGCTGAAACATTTCCGCGCACATTACTTGTCGGCACCTCGGCATCAAAAGATGACCCGGCAGAGGTCTTCCTATTTGTACAACCCGATGCGAAGTCACACTACATGATGGAAAACTGGGTTCGGGTGGTTGGGGGCACCACAATACGCGGCGTCGAAGTGGAAGACGGAAGTAAGCCACTTGGACCTGACAGTGAAGGGTTCCTGGTGACGCCCGCGGAAGCAGTTGATGCCTACACGGCTTTCCTCAGAGGCGAAGAAGTAAAAGTCACATTCCAAGATGATGTTTTCAAACCTGCCCAAGCCGATGAAACCTCAAAGCTACAAAAAGCCGTCGTAGACGTTGGAACTATTACGCCGAACGCGGCAAAAAATGATTCCACACCAACGGGCGTAACACTGTCGTCAGGGCAAGGCCTAATCTCTGCTAGTTTCAACACCACAATCAAGTACCAACGTACGGTCGCGAAATCAAAGATGAAAGTGGGCGGGACAGCAGCAGCGTATATGGACAACACTGACGTGGTCGGCAGCGTGACTGCCAACTACCTCGTGAATATCTTTTTCCTCTTGCCACAAGAAGGCGCAGAGGAACCAATCCGCATTGTTGGAGCCGAACGCGCGATTGTCTCAGTAGACAAAAATGATGCTGAGAAACCTGAAGGAGAAGAATAAAGAATGGCAGAACAAAGTATGCCTGCCTCATATGGTGCAGTTGATCTTTCAACCTCTCATGCAGAAAACGACTTAGAACCAAAAGCCGGTATAGACGCCGAACTGATCGCGCAGCTGACAGAAGCAACATTTGAAGACGCAATGGCGCTGTCACAGACAGTGCCGGTAGTGCTCTTCTTCTATACCCAGCAAAGCTCTTTGCCAGTAAAACGAGCCGTGACGGTTCTGGAAGACACCACGCGGGCCTATCAAGGCAAGATTGCTCTGCGATTGGCGGATGCACAAACAACGCAAAACCTGTTGATTGCGTTACAGGTGCAAACTTTGCCTGTCGCGATAGCTTTGATCGGGAAAAGGCCGATTCCATTGTTTGAAGGGCTCCCGTCAGATACCCAGTTGAAGAGCCTGTTTGACCAGCTCCTTGAGGCAGCCCCTCAAGTGGGTGTCACTGGGCAGATTGCTGTTGAAGCCGCAGATCTTGAAAAACCCATGCCTGCTGAGCATGAAGCCCCACGGGCTGCGGAAGAGTCTGAGGATTGGGAGCTTGCTATTGCCTTGTGGAAGAAAGTGCTTGCGAATAATCCTGCGGATAACGAGGCAAAACTTGCGTTGACGCGCGCAGAGTTTGAGCTTCGGCAAACTCAAAATGCAAATGACCCACTTAGTAGTGCGGATGCACTTTTTGCTAGTGGCCAAGAAAGTGAAGCGTTTGAACTGCTGTTGGATAGGTTTGTCAGCGCAGAAGATGCAGATGAAAAGGACACGGTTCGTGCTCGGCTTGTGCAGCTATTTGGCTTGGCAACTGATAAGGACGCCGTAAAAGCGGCGCGTTTTAAGCTGTCGAATTTGCTTTTTTAGTTTTCATATTTAGTAGCAAAAATGTCCTGGAACCCAAGTGAGCTCCAGGACATTTTTGTCTGTGTCTTACTCGCTACGCAGCGCCGTCACAGGATCCTTGCGGGCTGCAATGCCTGATGGCACGAGTCCAGCAATTAGTGTGAGGACGGTGCTAAGTACAACTAGCCCTATGCCAGCGCCAACTGGAAGCGCCGCATTCACAGTGTCTATTCCCGTCAAATAGTGGATTAGTGCATTTGCAGGTATCAATAACAGCAATGTTGTGCCTATACCTATTGCCCCAGAAAGTAATCCAAGGATCATAGTTTCGGCGTTGAACACTGCGGAAACATTGCCTTTCGACGCTCCAATTGCGCGCAGTACGCCGATTTCTTTGGTGCGTTCAAGTACAGAGATAAAGGTGATAATGCCGATCATGATGGATGACACGACAAGGGATACGCCGACGAATGCAATAAGCACGTATGACACTACGTCCACCATCGTGGTGACGGCTGACATAAGCAGTCCAACATAGTCGGTGTAGATAATCTGGTCTTCGGTTGATGCAGAATCGTTGTATGCACTGATTGCATCAGTGATTTTGTCTTTGTCTTCAAAGCTGTCTGCATAAATGTTGATGGACGAGGGCGTGTCTATGGAGACGACCCCGAAGTCTGTGAGGTTTCCATCGTAAGTGCCACTTGAGAGCTGCTGATCGTAGATCTGTAAGAGCGCTTCTTCGTCGGGGGTGCCATCAAGGTAGTTGTCTAGTGCTGCCCCCATGTCTGCTTCACTTGGCTGCGCGGCAGGCATTTGTTGTCCGTCTGCCGGAAGGTTTTGTGGGTCTACGCCTTCTGGGTACCCGGAAGGCATAGATGGGGTTTCACTTGCTGGCACCGTCAGTTGGTCGGCAGGAACCAGAATGGGTGCCAGCTGGGCCTTTTCGGCCGCGGGTAGAGCTTTCAGGTATTTGATTGTCTCTTCAACTTTGGCTGCATCATCTACAGGCTTGAAATCGACGCCTGAGAGGATGTTGATCTTTGGGTCCTCTTTCTGGGCTTTGACGATGGGGGAATCATCCGTGTAGTCAATGAGTTCTTTGGTCAGTAGGTTTGTGTATCCCACACTTTTGTTCATGGGGCTGTTGTCGCTTGTGTCAACGGGCTTGATGATCCCAGCGATCTGAAGGGTTCGTCCTTTTTCATCGACTAACTTGTCAATGTCAGCTTCCTCAGTTATTTCAGAGAATGTGCCGTTGTCGTTTTCTTCGAAGTAGTCGCTGCGGGCGAGCATTTTGAACTCTGTACCCAGTAGGTCATCGTAACCCCAGTCGTGGGCATCAAAGGTTGGATTGTCGCCGTCTTCGATTTTTTCGAGCAGGTCTTTATATTCTTGTGACGGAAGCAAACCAAGTTGGTATATGACTGACAAAGGAAGTTCGTTGTTTTCGTCCAAAATTAGGACAAGTTGATCTGAGGCATTGGGCCATTCGCCTGCAAGTAGTTCGTAGTTGTCTTGGATTATGGGTCCAACCGGATCACCGGCGCTTGAGGGGATTATCTCTTCCATCACGCTGGTGCGGTCCGCGTTTCCAAACCCGGGGTTAAACCCGGTCATTGCACCCATTCCGCGTAGCATTCTGGCGTTGTCATCATTTTCAAATGTTGAGCCGTCGGTGTTTACTAGTTCATCGTCTTTGTCGCGTGCGTAGACGCTGAAGTCAACTGCGTAAGAGTAAATGATTCCATCTTCGCCAACCGACTCAGAGACAGCGTTTCCTGGGGTTTCCAGGTGTTTTTTGAATGCGGTGAGGTTGTTTTCGCTTATGGAGCCTTGGGCGGTACTAACCATTTCCAGGCCTAAAGCATTTGAGTGAACTGACGTCATATCATGGTCAGGTTCCTCATTTACCTGGTTGGTTCCGGCCTCAATCATCGAAGTTAGGTCAATGGCTTGGGCATCAATAGTGATGGGGTATGAAGCCATTGTGTCTTTTTGGGTGTCAGCAATGTATGCGCTTACCCCGTTCGATAAAGAAAGGATTAATGCGATACCAATGATGCCTATAGAGCCGGCAAAAGATGTTAGGAAAGTGCGTGCCTTTTTGGTGCGTAAGTTGTTGAAGCTGAGTGATAGCGCCGTTAGGAAAGACATTGAAGCCTTGCCTAGATTACGGTGTTTAGCGTGTTCTTCGACGTCTTTTTCTGGGTCAAAGGGGTCGGTGTCTGAAATGATTTTGCCGTCGCGCAGCTTTACGGTTCGGGTCGCGTATTCTTCGGCAAGCTCAGGGTTGTGCGTGACCATGACAACCAGGCGGTCACTTGCGACCTCTTTGAGGAGGTCCATTATTTGCACGCTGGTGTGGGTGTCAAGCGCGCCAGTTGGCTCATCTGCCAGGAGGACTTCTGGGTCATTTACGAGGGCGCGGGCGATGGCAACGCGTTGCATTTGGCCACCAGATAGCTGATTGGGCCTTTTGTGAAGTTGATCGCCAAGTCCAACTTTTTCGAGGGCGGCTTTGGCTTTTTCGCGTCGTTCTGTTCGTGATACCCCGGATATGGTGAGGGCAAGTTCGACGTTTGCGAGGACACTTTGGTGGGGGATGAGATTGTAACTTTGGAAGACGAAACCAACGGAGTGATTGCGGTAAGAGTCCCAATCGCGATCACGATATTTTGAGGTCGAGACGTCATCAATAATCAACTCACCGGAATCGTAGCGGTCCAAGCCGCCGATTATGTTGAGTAATGTTGTCTTGCCGGATCCACTTGGCCCTAGGATCGCGACGAATTCGCTGTCTCTTAGGTTCAGGCTTACACCGTCAAGGGCGACTTGTTTTAGGTCGCCAGTCACATATTCTTTAGATACACCAATGATGCTTAACACGGGTTTTGATCTTCTCTCTGTAGGTGCCGACAGTGAAAGATCGTAGCCGCCTTTCGTTAACTGGATTTGAACTGTGGTTGTGAGTGGCACCGCATCGTTTGCCTGATACGGTACGAGAAATGACGTTTCAAAACTTAGGGGCTCAGGTGTCGACGATTCTTGTTGCGGAAGACGATGCGCCGTTGAACCGGCTTTTTTGTACGGTATTAGGGCGTGAGGGATTCACATGTGTTGGCGCTGGTGATGGGGAAGAGGCTTTGGAGCTTCTTCAAACGCAGCATTTTGATCTTCTTATTTGTGATGTCCTAATGCCGTGTAGGGACGGATTAAGCCTAACGCGGACGATAAGGGCGTTGGGCATTGAGCTGCCTATTTTGATTGTTACGGCGGCTGGAACGATTGTGGATAAGGAACGCGGTTTTTTGGCTGGGGCTGATGATTATCTGGTCAAACCAGTTGATGTGAAGGAAATGGTGTTGCGGGTTCGCGCGCTTTTGCGGCGGTCGGGGTTGGTCAGTCAAAAACGCCTTTTGGTTGGTGTTACAGAGCTTGATTTGGATGGGCAAAGCGTCAGTATTGGGGGCAAACCATTGGAGCTACCGATGAAAGAGTTTGGAATATTGCGGATGCTTTTGTCACATCCGGGGAAGATTTTTACGAGGCGTCATTTGATGGATGAGTTATGGGAGGTTGGTTCGGAGTCTGAGGAGAGGACGGTGGATGTGCATGTGTCCAGGTTGAGGGACCGTTTTCGGGGATCTGCAGATTTTGAGATTGTGACTGTTCGTGGTTTGGGTTACAAGGCGGTGGTTTCTTGATGCGCGTTCATGCTCACAAGTTGTGGATTTTGTTTACCATGATTATTTTTGGCATTCTTTTGCTGACTGTTGTGAGCGTTTTTTCTTTGGGTTATGTGTTACATGCTGTGGGATTTTTCAGGTATCCTGTGCATTCATTTTGGATGCCGCTAATCTTGTTTTTCGGGTTTAGTGTCTTTTTAGGAGCTCTTCTTTCGATTTTTGTGGCACAGGCCATACTAAAGCCAGTGTCTGATTTTACTAAGTTCACCCGTTCTGTGGCGCGCGGCGATTTTTCAGTTCGTGCAAACACGGGAAGCGCCGTCGTTGAGGTCGCTGAATTGGCGGATAATCTCAACTTAATGGCAAAAAAGCTCAGTCAAAAAGAAACGCTTAGTTCTGATTTTGTTCGTGATGTTTCGCATGAGTTTAATACGCCTCTTTCGACAATTGAAGGATATGCCTCATTACTTCAGGATCCTTGTATTTCTAGTGAGAAACGTGATGAATATTCGACTGCTATCATCCGGGCGGCAAAGAAGCTGGGTGCATTGTCAGACAATATATTGAATCTGTCAGCGCTTGAGGATGACCATGGAATTGCAAACGAAACATCCTTTCGTCTGGATGAACAGGTTAGGCAGACAATTTTGAGTTTGGAGCGGCAGTGGGCACCAAAGGATTTGGAGTTAGATCTATTTCTTCCAACTACTGTCTATTTCGGGCACGAGGAATTGCTTGCGCAAGTTTGGTACAACTTGCTTGCAAATGCCATTAAGTTCAGTTCTGATGGCGGCAAGATTGGTGTGTTAATTGAAGACGGGCTAACGAATGTGACGGTTCGTGTGTCTGATTCTGGGGTTGGAATGAATGAACAGACTATTGAGCGCGTTTTTGAAAAGTTTTTCCAGGGGGATTCAGCCAGAAAGGTGGAAGGTAATGGGCTTGGACTGGCTTTAGTTCAACGCATTGTTGCGTTGTCGGGGGGAAGCGTAGAGGTTGAGAGTCAGCTTGGTTATGGCAGCACTTTTACTGTCAGTCTTCCTCGCAAAGCGGTTTAGCCAACAGTTGCTGATTCGGTTGCGCTTGGGTGGTGGACTGTAACACGGTCACCAAGTGACAGGTGGTGACCACGTCTGGTTTCCACGTTGCCATTCACTTGGACATCTCCTTCTTGGATGAGTTCCCTGGCGTGTGATCCTGACTCAGCTAGGCCAGCTAGTTTTAGAAATTGTCCAAGGCGGATGTCGCCTGTTGTGGGGATGATTCTGTCCATTCGCTCATTATCGCAGAACAGAGGAAACGACGCTGTTAGGAGCGAAATGTGAAAAGTGGGGAGGGGGTAGGGGCCGGGCCCCACCCCCGGGCCGGGTCGTTGGCAGCTCCCGGGCCCTTCGCATTCAGGTCTTCGACGTTCACCGATCGTCTGGTAACAGAGTAATAGTTGTAACAGTTAACTGCAACGTCGGCCAAGTGTAGTTTTCACCACATGGGCGAGGTGGACCTATGGGTTGCCATGTAAAGCGTCCGGCTAACATTAGATTCATGCGAGTAATTGATTTGCGCGAAGGGTCTGCTAGCCGGGGTTATGCGGACGTGCTTCCACGCCCATTGGTTGATACGACAAAGGCAGCACAAGTCGTTGGCCCGATTCTTGCGCGCGTTCGGCATGAAGGTGCAGAAGCCCTTTATGACTTAGATGACAAGTTTGATCATGTGAGGCCTGCCAGTCTCAAAGTGCCAAAGGATGCGCTAGAGCAAGCATTGGTAGACACGCCAGATGATGTTTTGGATGCGCTTCGCACCATGATCGCTCATACGCGGGAGACGCATATTGCTCAGTTACCAACAGAGGTGGTAACTGAAGTAGTGAGTGGGGGGTTGGTGCATCAGCGTTGGGTTCCGCTTCAGCGCGTGGGTCTCTATGTGCCTGGTGGCCTTGCTGTATATCCTTCATCTGTCATTATGAATGTTGTTGTGGCTCAGGTCGCAGGTGTTCCTTCAGTTGTGGTTGCAACGCCACCTCAAGCAGATTTTGATGGTCTTCCCCACCCAACCATTCTTGCGGCATGTGCTTTGTTGGGTGTTGAAGAGGTGATTGCAGTTGGTGGCGCCCAAGCCATTGCTGCAATGGCGTTTGGGTTTACAGATGGCGACTACGTTTGTAAGCCTGTAGATAAGATCACTGGTCCGGGGAACATTTACGTTGCTGCTGCTAAGCGTTTGGTGCAAGATACATGTGCGATTGACGCTGAGGCGGGCACAACTGAGATCGGAGTTTTAGCAGATGGTTCTGCAGATCCGCGCTACGTTGCAGCAGATCTCATCAGCCAGGCTGAGCATGATCCAGCTGCTGCTTCAGTATTAGTTACCGATTCAGAGTTTCTGATTGACGCTGTGCAATCCGAAATACCTTTGCTGATTTCTGGAATGATGCATGAGGAACGTATAAAACAGGCATTGAGTGGACCTCAATCAGCTATTGTGCTGGTTCGTGACATGGATCAGGGTGAAGATGTTGTCGAGGCCTATGGTGCGGAACATCTTGAAGTCATGACGCGCGATGCTCATGAACGGGCATTTAGAATCAATGTTGCAGGGGCAATATTTGTTGGACCATTTAGTCCGGTGCCACTTGGGGATTACATGGCAGGGTCTAATCACGTACTTCCAACGGGGGGAACAGCCCGGTATACCAGTGGTCTGAACGCCATGCAGTTTCTGCGTTCAGTGCAGGTGATTGAGTACAATGCGGCTGCTCTGGAAAGTATTAAGGAAGATTTAGTCGCTATTGCAAATGCAGAAGGTCTTCCGGCTCACGCGCAGGCAGCCTTGGTCAGAGAAAAATTCGAGGAAGAAGCTCCGCTTCGACTTCCTTTGCGCAGTGAGCTTGATGGGGTTCAACCTTATGGGGCACCGCAACTAGATGTTCCTGTGCGTTTGAATGTCAATGAAAACCCGAATCCACCGGCTGACAGTGTTGTCCAGGACATTACTGATGCTGTGCGCCAGGCTGCAAGAAGATTGAACCGCTATGCTGACCGCGATGCCGTTGAGCTGCGCGAAGCTTTGTCTGATTACTTGCGAGGCGAATCAAACGTAGCGTTGCCCGTAGAGAGCATTTGGGCCGCAAATGGTTCAAATGAGGTAATGCTGCAGTTGCTGCAAGCCTTTGGCGGCCCTGGTAGAAGTGCTATGGGCGCTCTTCCTACATATTCCATGTATCACGAGTACGCGCGGGATACGAACACGGGTTGGATTGAGCTGCCTGCTGGGAATGATTGGGCAGAGCCTCAAGACGTTCAAAAAATAATTGAAGGACTTCGGGAAAACCGTCCGGCGGTACTTTTCTTGCCCAGCCCATGTAATCCAACTGGCATCCCGCTTCCAAAATCGGATTTGCAGGCGATTTTGAAGGCCTCGCGAACATCTGGTCCTGGGGGAGCCGCGACGATAGTTGTGGTTGATGAGGCCTATGCGGAGTTCAGAGAGGTAGGCACTCCATCTGCACTTCAGTTGTTGGAGGAAAACCTGAACCTTGTTGTAACGCGCACCATGTCGAAGGCTTTTGCGGCAGCAGGTCTGCGTCTTGGTTACATGATGGCAGCCCCTGAAATCATTTATGAAGTGCAAAAAGTGCGCCTTCCTTATCATTTGTCTTTGTTGACGCAAGCAGCTGCCCTAGCGGCCCTTGGAAACCAAAATGCCCAACTAGATGGGATCCAAGAGATTCGGGATGAACGGGGGCGCATGTCAACGTGGCTTTCTCAGAATGGATACACAGTGGCACCCAGCGCTGCGAACTTCTTACTTTTTGGACCCGTGGAAAATAGGGAGGAAGTGTGGTCGGCTTTAGTTGATAGGGGCATTTTGATTCGCGTCGTTGGGCCTGAGAACACACTGCGCGTTACGGTAGGGACTAAAGCTGAAAACGATCGCTTCATGGAAGCGCTGACTGAGGTAAAAAATGGGTAATCGTAAAGCCACAATGACGCGGGAAACATCTGAGTCGACTGTGAGTGTGAGCATTGATTTAGACGGACATGGCACCACCCACATTGATACGGGCGTTCCATTTTATGATCACATGTTGACCGCCCTTGGGAAGCATTCGCTGATAGATCTTGATATACAGGCTAAAGGGGACGTCCATATTGATGTTCATCACACGGTGGAAGATACCGCGATCACACTTGGGTGGGCTCTACGTGAAGCATTGGGTGACAAGGTCGGGATTACTCGATACGGAACTGGGTTTGCTCCTCTTGATGAGGCCTTGGCGCGCGCAGTGGTCGACGTTGCTGGACGCCCATACTGTGTATGCACGGGTGAGCCAGACGAAATTGTGTTTCACCGCATCGGGGGGCATTTCACTGGCTCAATGACCAGGCATGTGTTTGAATCCTTTGCCTATAATGCGGGAATCTGCCTGCATATGACGCTGCTTGATGGGCGCGATCCTCACCATATTGTGGAGGCCGAGTTCAAGGCGCTGGCCTTAGCGCTTCGTACCGCTGTGGCGCGGGACCCCCGTGTCCTTGGTGTGCCCTCGACAAAAGGGAGTCTGTAATAGTGAGTGAAGAAGACCTCGAATCAGAGTTTCAAAAGCTCACAGCGGACCTCTTGGAGGACTCAACATTCCAAGTGTCTGATGAGCCGGTGGTAGCGCCGAAACGCAGGGTGATTGGCCTGGTCTTGGCTCCAATAGATAATGCTGGAGCCCTAGCTACGCTACTAAAGCTATCGGGCACGGAAGTAGCAGTTGTGAAAGTGAAACCATGGTCTGCTGCTTGGATTGAAGTTTCTCTGGATGATTCAGTTCAAGAAGATGATGTGGCGCTACTCCTTTCAGGTCAGCGGCCTATTCCAACGGAAGTTGATCAACTTGCGCGCACAATATCGAAGTTGACGCCATACGGGGCGGTCGCTATTGCCTCTTGGCTGAGCACGTGGGATGACCAGGATTCGCAGACGACTGGGACTATTTCTGCCAAGCGATATGTGGGCGGGGAACCTGAAGCAGACATTGAACCTGGGATGTTGATGGCTCAAATAGATAATGCGGCAGAAGAATTGCTGCTTGGCCGTGCAACCCCCGATGATTTCCCGGACACTGGCGGTGGCCTTCATAATTTCTTTAGGCGTCCAAGGGGTGGGCGGTGAACGTAGTTGTTTTCGACTACGGGGCAGGTAATGTGCATTCTGCGTGTCAGGCACTTCGAAATGTTGGCGCGGATGTGACACTCACTGACAACCCAAGTGATGCGCTGGCAGCTGATGGTTTATTGGTCCCAGGTGTTGGTGCCTTTGGGTATGTAATGGATAGTTTTTCTATGCGAGGCGGCCCGCAGTTGATTAGGGAAAGGCTTGCCAGTGGAAAACCCATTTTGGGTATTTGTGTTGGAATGCAGATTTTCTTTGAGGAAGCCACTGAGAAAGGAATTCATAAAGGTCTTGGATTGCTGACAGGAACTATTGAGGAACTTCCATTTGAAAGGCTCCCTCACATGGGATGGTCAGTGGTTACACCGCCGGAAGACTCTGTAATGTTTCGTGGGGTAGGCGGCCATAGATTTTACTTTGTGCATTCTTATGCGCGCCGGGCATTTTTGCCAGTGAAGACTATTCCTGATGGGAAAAATGTGAAAGTGGCGCAAACTGGATATCCAGAACCATTTATCTCAGCTGTTGAGGCAGGTCCACTTTGGGCAACCCAGTTTCATCCAGAAAAATCAGGTAATAGTGGCCTCGCATTACTAAAAAATTGGATTTCTTTTATTGAATCGGAGCAATAATGTTGTTGACTATTCTTCCCGCCATTGATGTTGTTGATGGCAAGGCTGTTCGCTTATCGCAGGGTGAAGCTGGAACCGAAACCATATATGGTTCGCCGTTGGAAGTGGCGCGGGATTTTGTTGAAGCTGGGGCTGAGTGGATACATTTAGTTGATTTGGATGCAGCATTTGGTAAGGGGTCAAACCTTGAGCTTCTTCACCAAATTATTGAACAGACTCCTATAAACGTGGAGCTTTCAGGTGGAATAAGGGATGCGGATTCTTTAGCCCGCGCCATTGATTGTGGTGCTAGGCGCGTGAATCTGGGTACTGCGGCACTTGAGGATCCTGAGTGGACTGCAAGCGCTATCGCTGAGTATGGGGATCAGGTGGCTGTGGGACTTGACGTGCGCGGCGAAACTTTGGCGGCGCGCGGGTGGACTAAAGAGGGCGGGAATCTGTGGGAGGTCTTAGATCGCTTGGAGGAAGCAGGATGCGCGCGTTATGTAGTGACTGATGTGCTTCGTGATGGGATGCTAAATGGGCCAAATACAGAGCTTTTGTCAGCGGTTGCGGCGCGCAGTGGCGCACCGGTTATAGCATCTGGTGGCGTGTCTAGTCTTGAAGATTTGAGGGTGCTTAGGGAACTTGTTCCAAGTGGCATTGAAGGGGCAATAGTTGGCAAAGCACTTTACGCGGGTGCTTTCACGCTCAAAGAGGCCCTTGAAGTTGCCGGATACTGAAAAACGGCGCCGACTTCAGGCCCGCTTGTCCTTTGAACCTGACCGAACGGACTTTGGCGTTCTGCTTCCTGCCACGCGCCGGGCTTTGGATTCTGTTGATCCAATGGCGATGCTTGCTGAGGCTTTCTTGGACGAGCGGATCCTTTTGGTTGCTGGCAGCCCTGTGGCGCTTATGCGCGGGGCTGTGGCGGCTTTCACGTCCTTGGAGGTTTTGAAAGATTGGCGGGCGGACGCAAGGCCTGTGGTGAAAAGTGGTCAGGACGCTGCATTGCTTGCAGTGGCGCTTGGATATCCGCGACTGTTGGTGGATGCGAAATGGGTATTGCCAAGGCCCGCTATTGAGGCACTGGCAGCGGGGGATTTGTGGCTACCACCTTGGAAAGATCGCGATTTTCTGGTTGAGGTGGGTGAAAACGTGAAGATAATTCCCAGCACTGAGCCTTTGGTGATTGAGGTTTATGCTAAGACGCGCCGTGGGGCAGAAGCAGAGATAAAACGGTTGTCAAGGTTGCCGCGGCTTGGAACAATCGCAGAAAATGTGGAGTTTCGACCAAGACAAAGAGAAGACGCGTGATGGATGCCACGTCAACCCGGCTGGAGACGCCTGGTAGAATATACGCGACCGTGTAAGGGAAACCTGCACGCAAGCGGAGAAATCCCACCTTGAGGACCTACTTTTTTGCAGGGTCCCGGGTAGTCAAGAGGGAATCCTTTCCTTTTGAGCCTTCGCGCGCGTGCAAGCGGCGGAGGCTTTTGTTTTCGCCATTGGGAAGGAAGGAGTTCCTCATTAGCGAACCTCGTATAAATGACGCAATTCGAGTCCCCGAAGTAAGGCTGGTCGGACCCGGAGGTGAGCAAGTCGGTGTTGTGCGCGTCGATGCCGCTCTACGTCTGGCCGAAGAATCTGGTTTGGATCTGGTTGAAGTGGCCCCAGAGGCTAAGCCGCCAGTTGCCAAGCTAATGGACTACGGCAAGTACAAGTACGAGGCCGCCCAGAAAGCCCGGGATGCTCGGCGCAATCAGGCGAATACTCAACTCAAAGAAATACGCTTCCGACTAAAAATTGACGACAACGACTTCAAAGTCAAGAAGGGCCATGTTGAACGCTTCTTGGCAGCTGGAGACAAAGTTAAGGTCATGATTATGTTCCGCGGTCGCGAACAGTCACGTCCTGAAGCTGGTGTGCGCTTGCTTCAGCGTTTGGCTGAAGAGGTGGGGGATGCCGCAGTGGTCGAGTCCATGCCTACGCAGGATGGTCGCAATATGACGATGGTTCTTGCGCCAACCCGTAAGAAGGCGGATGCGATGACTGAGCAACGCGCAAGGCGTCAAGCTGAGCGTGATGCGCGTCGCAACAAACATGAGGAACGTGCCCAACGAATTGCACAGAGGAAAGCTTCCGATGAGTCAGCCTCATCGGAGCAGGAATAGGAAGAACCAAGAAAATGCCGAAGAATAAAACCCACTCGGGAACCAAGAAGCGCTTCCGCGTGACGGGCTCTGGAAAGCTCATGCGTGAGCAGGCCGGTCACCGCCACTTGGCCGAGCACAAGTCCAGCCGTCGCAAGCGCCGCCTTTCTGCTGACTTGCAGGTTGCACGCGCGGATTCAAAAGAAGTTGGCCGCTTGCTGGGCAAGCGCTGAGTCGGAGGGTAGAAACTTATGGCACGTGTAAAACGTTCAGTAAATGCAAAGAAGAAGCGTCGCGTAGTACTAGACCAGGCTTCCGGGTACCGTGGTCAGCGTTCCCGTCTTTACCGCAAGGCTAAAGAGCAGGTTACGCACTCAATGGTGTACAGCTACCGGGATCGTCGCAACAAGAAGCGTGATTTCCGTCGTCTGTGGATTCAGCGAATCAATGCTGGGGCCCGCGCCAATGGTCTGACTTATAACCGGTTCATGCAAGGCCTTGGCTTAGCTGGAATCGAACTAGACCGCCGCATGCTTGCTGATCTTGCAGTGAATGATCCAGCAGTATTTGCAAAGTTGGTTGAGACCGCTAAGGCAGCTTTGCCAAAGGACGTCAACGCTCCTTCGGCAGCTTGATTCTTTTGACTGGCCGCCTCCAAGTAATCGACAATCCTCGCTCTACCAGGGTGAGGAACATCGTGAAGCTTGAGAGGCGGTCAGTTCGCGTTCGGACAGGTTTGCTGCGTGTAGAGGGTGCGCAGGCAGTATCAGAATTACTCCAGTGGAGGCCTTCCACTGTTCAAGACGTATACTTTGAGAACCCTACTGGGCCTTTATGGGATCTGGCCAATGACGTATGTAAATACGTTCATGCTGTTTCGCCAGCAGTTTCCAAAGCGGTTAGTGATGGCGCTCAAGGGGTTTTTGCGGTGTGTTCTTCCTCTGCTGTAGAGCCAATGGAGTTTGATGGTTTGGGCACCATAGTGGTGTTGCCCAAAGCGCAGGACCCAGGAAATGCAGGGACAATCGTCCGTGCAGCAGACGCATTCGGTGCAGCTGGCGTTGTCGCATGCGTTGGGACTGTGGACCTCACTTCACCCAAAGTGATTCGCATGTCAACGGGCAGTGTGTTTCATTTGGGTATCCGTGAAGGAATGGTGTTTGAGCAGGCAATAGAGCAGGCGAAAGCATCAGGTCTCATGGTTTGTGGGACTGCTATGGAAGGTGAGCCTCTTACAGCACTTCCGGGGGATACAAATATTGCTTGGGTGTTCGGCAACGAAGCAAAGGGATTGTCGGAGGAGGAAAAGTCGCTATGCGACCGCCTCGTGAGTATTCCCATGAGTGGCAACGCTGAGTCTTTGAACGTGAGCGTTGCAGCCGGAATATGTCTTTACCAAAGTCAGGAACTTCGAAATGGACGTTGAAGGTTTAGGCGAAGACGGCATACTAAAACGCTTATTTCCTCTGCTTCCGCAGGGGAGTTATACGCTGATTGGAACCGGGGATGACTGTGCAGTCGTGTCGGCTCCCGGGCAGCGCTTTGCCGTGACCACAGACGTTCTGGTTGAAGGGGAACACTTCAAGAATGAGTGGTCAAGTGGATTCGAAGTCGGCGCACGTGCGGCGGCGCAAAACTTAGCTGACGTTGCGGCGATGGGGGCCACGCCGACTGCTTTGGTTGTTGGGCTAGTTGTGCCTGCAAATACAGACATTAAGTGGCTAGAAGATTTTGCCAAAGGGCTTGCAAATGAATGTGATCCCCTTGGGGTTGGCGTGGTCGGTGGGGACTTGACTCGCGGACCTTCGCTTGTTGTGGCGGTGACGGCGCATGGCGCGCTTGCTGGAAACCCAGTGCTTCGCAGTGGGGCAAGACCGGGGGACGTAATTGCCATTGCTGGGACACTAGGCCTGTCGGATTCGGGGCTCAGCTGGCTACTTGGCCAAGGCGGCAAAGAAGAAAACGTCCCTATCTATAAGGCCCCGCGTCCGCCGTATGCGGCTGGCCCTGCCGCTGCAAAGTCTGGCGCAACTGCCATGATGGATGTCTCTGATGGGTTAGTGAGGGATTCGGGGCGTTTGGCGAAGGCCTCGTCCGTAACAATGTCATTCGATTCAGCATTGCTTGAACCTTACGTGCAGGCGTCAGGCAGCCTGAAACATGTGCTTTATGGCGGCGAAGATCATTCGATGCTTGCGACATTCCCAGCTGACAGCATACTTCCTGACGGGTTTCGCCTTGTCGGCATTGTGATTGAGGAAGGCCCGCATGCAGTGCTTATTGATGGCGCGCCTGTTGGCGGCGGCTGGGACCATTTTGAATAGTTGTTTTGCATTATCCTTGCAAAAGGAAACTGGAGAAGGACAAAAAGAAGATGTGCGTCAATCAATATTGGGGCGGATATATTGGTGGAACAGATGACAGCCTGGGCCTCCTAGATTATTTGGAGGACAAGGGAAAACGCGAAATTTCGCTTACGGAAGTTTTCAAAGATATTGGCTTGGGTAAGCTTGGTGGAGATTTCACGCAGACGACTGCGCTTCTTGAATATCGGCGCGCGAATGGTGAACACATTAGTTTCGATTTCGCGATCAATTTAGTAATTGATATTGCTGCAATCTTGCTTGAATGTGACCGAAATGGGAGCGTCGCCCTGCAGAACTTGGATTCGAGTCGGAAGACGGATTTGCGCGTATCTATTCTTGTATCGGCTGAGGACCTTCACTTTTTTGACGAGGCCTTGGAGCATTTTGCAGAAAATCCCTTGTCATACGACTTGGGTGAAATAGTTCCTGAGGAAGAACTTTTGGAAATGGCTCAACAGGTTGAGGCACTTCGTGAAGATTTGTGCGGCGACTAAGGGGCCAAATACTTTTGAAGCGATTATGGATCGACAAAAACTGGTCCTTGCGTATAACTTTTTTGGCAACCAGCCAACAACAAACTTATAGAAGAGCTCATTTTGCTCCGATACTTGAGGCAGCGTTAACACTCGGTACGAAAAGGCAACCGTCGGATCGGTATCCGGCTCCGACCTGTGCCCAAACCCGCCGACTCTTTACATCCCACATGCGGTCGGAGCGAAAAGGCAACCGTCGGAGTGGTATACCGCTCCGAGTCATAACCAAACCCTCCGACTCTTTACGTCCCATACGCAGTCGGAGCGAAAAACCAGTTTGACCAGTGCAAGATCCACCCGTTAAGGCAACTTCCACCTGTTAAAGCAACTTCCACCCGTTATGTAGGGGTCCTAAGGGGTGGATCTTGCATTATCGGGTGGATCTTGCAATAAGGGGTGGATCTTGCATTATCGGGTGGAACTTCATAAACAAATGCCAGACATATTTACTACCCAGACTTCAGATGTCACCTAACTGTGTTGTGAAGCTCGTGTTGGCCGATCTGGGATTGGCTGGCAGTAGCCCTTTTTATCAGCGACACGGACGACCAGTCAACGAACCAGTCCAGTTACACATTTACTTCCACAGTCCTCAATAGTGCCCAAAACGGTGGTCGAGATTGTAACGGAACGCAAGGTGGGATTCTGGTGGGCCCTGGTATGCCTCCGATGGAAACGGCGGCGTGACGGTGTGCGGAATCCACCAGGGAAGGGGAGGGGACACTGCACGTGTTACATGTGAGTATTATGTGACTCAATTGGCTGGTATCTGTAAGTATTACTCAAAAGCGCAATTTGGGCAGTGAGGCAGGTACAGTGATGATGCAAAGACAGCGGTCTGTACTGGTGGCGGTTTGCGTGTTGCTTTCAGTGATGATTGCGGGATGCTCTGGCGCAGGACTCAATCCCATTGAAAGGTCACTTTCTTCAGCTGAAACTGTTCCGTGTCCTGTTGTGTTGCGTTCTGATTCGCCTGCGTTGGATACACCAGAGGGCAAGTTCACTCTTGATCGGGTTGAGGTATGGACGGCTCCTGATTGTCTGGGACTGGCAGACCCAGAGTCGCAAAGTGAGGACCCAGAGTGGCAAAGTAAGACAGTACCGTCGTATCTGCTGGTCTATTCATGGACCAACACCACAGGGGACGACGTACTGATGGGTCCTAATTATCCACCTCTGGTTCCGGAATTGGCTGTAGATGGCGATGCGATGCCATTTGTCATGCCGACAATTGCCCAGTCAATGGACCCCTACGAGCTAGTTGCCCCTGGGGACAGTGTGAAACTGGAGCAATGGCACTACCCAAGGGATGAGGCTGCACCTGCACCTCGAATCCCAAACGAAGTACTCGTTTTCTCCCAAGCTTCCATGAAGCAATTCGGATCGATCGTACTTTCTCTTTCAGAATAGTTGGCACAATTCTATTGGGGGATAGCGACCAGATTGGC
>DAIOFF010000007.1:0-29824 GCA_036745855.1 Scrofimicrobium sp.
TTTTCTGGTTTTGGTAGACATGATTCTTTCTCTCAAGGTTCATTGGGGAAAGCCGTGGTGCCTGCTGCACTGGCGGGCACCACGGCAAACCTATTAAGAGAGTTTGTCCGATTCTGCGTCCATTGCCTTGGCAAAGTCTTCAGGAGTTGCCTGGCCTTGGATAAGGAGCTGCTGTTCGGAGGACATCGTGGAAATCATTGGTCCAGATCCCTTCGACCAATCCAACCAGTACTTACGGCCTGTCAGCAGATTGTTCTTATATGCATCTTCGAATGCGGGGGCAGGGTCAGACGCGTAGGCAGATGAGATCGACATTGCGCCTGTTCCCTCAACCAGGGGCTTGAGGCCTTCGGCAGATCCTAGATACTCGATAAATTCTTTCGCAGCTTCCTGTTTCTCAGGTGCAGAGGCAGCTGAAATCGAATACGCAGGATCGCCGCCACCATTGATGTAGGTTTCGCCACCTGGATATGCGGGGAAGGCCGCAAAACCATAGTTGATGCCAACGTCTTCAATTTCGGCTTGGTGCCAGTTACCTGAGCGCATCATCGCCACTTCACCATTCAAGAACGCGGACTTGATTTGATCACCATCAAGAGCGATGGACTCTTGTGGAAGCACACCTGCCTTAACGGCCTTGTCCCACTCTTGCAAAACAGGTGTCCACGCCTCAGCGAAAGTCTGTCCGGCAGGACGGCCATCAAGTGCCCAATCAGCTGAAGAATGTCCGCCAGCTTGGAAAGAGGATGCGAGCAACGAGGTGAGTGATCCTGAAGCGATTCCTTGCTCTTCGAAGTAAGGAGCGATTCCCTTGTCTTTTAGTGCTTTGCCGAGCTTGATAAACTCATCCCAGGTGTCTGGAACCTCAGAGTAACCGACTTCTTCAAGCAAATCCTTGTTGTAAATCACTCCACCCATCCAGGCAGTAAACGTCATTCCATAAACTTCGTCACCATTTCGGTAAAGGTCGAGCCAAGAAGGATCAACGGTGTCGAGAACAGGCATCCCTGTGAGATCTAGTGCCACGCCATTATCAACGATCTCTGCGCGATTTTCCGAAACTATATGAAAAATGTCAGGCGTTTGATTACCAGCAATGCGTGTTTGCAATATATTCGCGTATTCGCCGCCAGAGCCACTACCGCGATCCGAAACCTCGATCTTGATGTTCGGGTGAGACTCCATAAACGCATCCACAATTGGTTGCATAACGCTCATTGATTGGTATGCGTAAAAGCTAAGCTCAACAGTCTCCCCACTGCTACTAGCTTGGCTTTCTCCACTACTTGGCGTTTCAGTGGCATTATCGCCTCCGCATGCTGCAAGGGTCATGGCAAGACCGCCCGCAGCTACCGCTGCCGCGACTTTCTTTAGAACTTGTGTGTGCACTTCTCCTCCTCGAGTTAGGTATTTCGGGATGCCTAGCAAGACTTCATAGCCCGGCAAATCCGGTAGCGACCAACGATCAAAAGATGCCCGATACGTATCGGCCGGTACGTATCGAATAGTATACGAGCCAGAGAAGTAGTGCAACTAATTTCTGATTGTTGGTTGAAGGGTAGATAGGAAATAGGGTAGCTAGCAGAAGCTGAAGCTAGTTAAAAACGGCAGTGCTTTCTCTACGAAAAACCCGTGTTGGCTCAATGAGATCAAGGTGGCCGGGCGAATCTTCTCCGTCGATCCTTGAAAACAAGAGTTCCATGGCGTGTCTGGCAAGAGCTTGCGGTTCTGGAGAAATATTTGTGACTGGAACCTCAAAGGATGACGCGACTTCGTCGGTGCACAGTGCAACAAGAGAGGTGCTGCGTCCAATTTCGCGGTTGCCTTGGATTAGCAGGCGCAGCAAATGCTCAGTGGCGCGCGGTGTTCTTCCGATCAGACCAAGTCTTCTCCCGTTGTCCAGAAAAATCTCGGAATCAAGGCCATGCACGCTATTCCAGTCCTCCCTCTGAGGTGTCACAATCCTCAGGGGAATCTCTGCCGCTTTTGCTCGCTGCATAGCCCCTTCATAGAACTCGGACATTGCGCGAAACTCGCTAGATCTATTGTCGGCTTCACCGAGCACGACAATTTGTTCATGGCCTGTACTAACCAGTTCGTCAACTAGAAGTTCAGCCGCTCGTCTGCTGTCAAAATCCACCACGTCGACTCCGCGGGCCTCATTTGGGCGGCCAACTAAAACGGCAGGTCTGCCCATTTCAGAAGCGACTGGAACTCGATCATCGTCTAAGCGGATGTCCATTAGCACCACCGCGTCACAGATTGAACGACCGATTAGCCTGCGTAGTCCATCTGGACCTTCGCCAGTAGTGCTGAGAATGACGTCGTAATCCCTCTCTCTGGCGGCCTCAACAATCGTATTAATATAGGGGACAGTCTCAATGGCCTCGGCCCGTTCTTGCAGTTCGACCAGAAGGGCAATTACGCTTGTCCGCGCAGTTCGCAGTGTTCTTGCACCCGCATTCGGGTGATACTGAAGCATGCGCATGGCATCTTCGACGCGCCGCTTGGTGTCTGGAAGCACGGATCTTCCGTTGATGACTTGAGAGACCGTACTTTGAGCAACTCCGGCAAGAGCGGCCACGTCTTTACTGGTGGGTGCTTTTTGTCGAGGACGTCGGTATCGGGCCATTCAGTAATAGTACCGCCAAAACTTCGTCGATGATTCGGTTGCATTTCTAATGGGGTGAAATCTGATTCAACTATTTCAATACGTATCGGAAAATTGTAGTGACGTCCGCCCCAGGAATTATGTCTCGGGGTAGAGGGGACTTGCCCTAAAGCTTTCTTCCGATGTCGGAATGCCGCCCGGTTCTGTCACTGAAATGAAAGCATATTCTGGTTTGCTGAGGGTAGCGCCTGACCCCGCAAGTAGTCCCGCCATTCCCTGAGGGTGACGGTTATCATTGATCTCGATAACTTTTCGACCATTAATAATGCCAACCAAGTTGGCTCCTGACAGGCGGAACGACGCATCGACCCATTCGTCACAAAGATTTATGTTTGTTTCAGTTTGTAAAAGGGTGGTTTCTCCACCGGGAGAGATGTCGTTGGACGCGCGGATGATGGCTTGCTGTTCCGCGTCCCCAATAATCTCACTTTTATCGATTTTTCCGTCAACAGAGACGATTCGGGTTGTACCGTCCGAGCAAAACTCAAAGTAGTAACACTTGGGGATGAATCCGTAGCCTGTACCCACGTGATGAACTCGCCCCATCAGGGCAACCGATTCGCCTGCTTGGATACGAACGCGGGTGTGAATTTCGCAATCTTGCCATGTTGCATCGCCAAAAATTGTGTAGGGCTTCCAATCAGGTGCCCATGAAATCGTTGGGATTGGAACCTTTTGCTGAAGAGAAGTGCCAGTTGCTGTTGGCGTTAATTCAAAAGCGCCAGAGATATCAGCCATAAATCGCGGTAGACGGCCAAATTGTGTATGCGGTGTGTTTGTCTCGAAATCGTCGTAGTAGGGAAATGGAAATATCCTGCTACCAGGAACATCGTCAAAACTTCCCTTGCATTGGTTCATAGTTGTCGAAAGAGAATAGACTCGATTTGGAGCAATATGGAACTCAAACAATCCATTGACAACGGTCACATTATCCCGCCTGAAGAATTGTTCGTCTTCGTTGCTTTCCCAAACACATAATTCTGTACCAGATGGAAGTGGGTTCAGCGAAATCTGCAGTATCTGCGTCGATAATGCATTCTCGGTTTCGATGATTATTGAGAAATCTTGTCGATCAGGGCTAGATAATGTGACGATGCTGCCACCTTTGGTTAGCAGCTTGCAACCAGAACGGATATATAGCCAACCGATATCTGAGAATTGGCCGTAGTGAGCGTATCCCCATAGTGCCTCACGAATCTCATAATGGCCGCTCCAGGGTTCGCGGGCAATAATCATTGCCGGCTGGGTGGGGTAGGGTTCGATTGGGTAAACGCCCGCGATGTCATACCAAAGCACCACTTTGGTAGCTCCGCTAACAATGAAATTACGGTTGAAGCACCGCACTATTCCAATCAAACATGAGAAGCCATCGCGATACACATGATCTTCTGTATTCCAAATGAGTTTTTGATTCGCTTTTGCCCAAGCTTGAACCTCTTTAGGTGCAGGCGCTTCACTATCACCGTGCATCACGTGAGCGCCGATTATGTCGATTGCATCGCGGGCCTCAGAATCGGCGTTCAGGTCGAATACAAAATCAAACTTATCCGTGGGCCAGTTGTCGAAGGCATGAATCCGAATGTCCCCAAATCCGTTCATAGTCAGAGCTCGGCGCAGCTTCTTTGCAAAATCGAGATTCACGCCTTTCTCATTGCGACAGCCAATTGCGTCAAGCTTAAGTCCGTGATGATCTCTCAAAAGCTTGATCCATTGCACATAGTATTCGGCAGTGTCCTCTGACCAGAATTCACCGCCGCCTAACCAGCCAGGTGCGCTCCATGCTGCCGCGTCCAGGGTGAGATTTGGGTTTCGCCTTTTCGCCTCACGCATTATCCACCATGTGTATCCGCGAAACCCATCAAGATCATCATGCTCATGCATGTGACTAGGCATGGAGCCCTGGGTAGAGTTTCCGTCCCCCGGGATCTCAACCATCATTGTGCTAACTGATGCTCCGAACTGGGGTCGGAATACGAGATCAAGGATTTGTGATCGCTGGGGCTCAGGGTAATCCTTGAACAAGACTGAGGTGGCACCGCCGCCGTTCACAGCACCTATCCCTTCAAAAATCGGATCTTCTGATGAAGGCGACGCGGAAACTAATTGTGGCTTCAAGAGGTTCTCCTTACGAGGCGCGTGATTGTCCCCTGAGGCACCTCGAAAGGCCATCCAGGATAGTCTTCCTGCATTAGTACCTCGAAGGCGATCTCGTCATGACCATTGATGCTCAATGCGGGCAACAACCATGAGACGCCAAGGGACCCTGTCGTTAGGTGGTTGTTGTCAGCGGCAAGCTTCTCGACAAACTTGCCAGCGGTCTTTTCACGCAATTGTGGGTCGGTGATGAGGTCCATTCCCAAAGCGACGGCATATGCCGTTTGCGATTGGGGCACATTTCCGCGGGCTGGACCGTCAAGACCTAGGGAATTGCTGAATCTGAATGTCTCTGGATCGCCATAACGAATACCAACTTGGTCGCGTGAAGCTGTTTTCCCTGAGTCCCAAACGTCAGATGTATCCTCCGACGAACCGACCTGGATCTTATAGGCCGATTGAATCACACCACGTTGCTGGGATACAGCTCCCCAACCAAATACGGGAGTGTCCCCTGGTATTTCTAACGGGTTTATTCGTCCATTTATTGTGAGGTTTTCTAGCCTTACATCTGATGGAGAGACAACAGCATTCGTCGGAATTGTCAAGGACCCGGCAACTGTTGTTACAAGTACAAACAGTATGGCTGCAAACTTGGGTATGTGGAGTCGGGATTTTGAGAGCTTTCTGGGGCTAGACATCAGTGTCCTCTGTGGTTTGGCGGAATAATTTGGGTCCGGAGGTGTTTCACTTCGCGTGAGAAACATGTTCGTCGTTGTACTTTCGACTTCGCACAGTGAGCATTACCAATAGTGACCGAGTTAGAATTCGATACGAATCGGATGGGACGTATCGAATGTTAGCATGCTTTTGGTGACCTGTGGCAAGTGACTGGACTTGTGTGACAGTCTCTGCGTAGACAGAATTATCCGTCAACAAAAGTTTGTCCATGAGATTCGATCGCAAGGGGTTGCAATAATCGATACGTAACGTATGATACGTATCGACGCTACTGTTGATGTAGCGTGAGCTGAACTCATGTCGCTCTATTTTGCAAGGAATACCAATGACGGACATCCATGTGTGCCTAAGTGGGCCGATTTCTCAATTGGAAACATCACCGTTCTTTGAAAGTCGACTAGTTGGCGTTCCGATTGCTGATTGAGGGGAGACCTGAAGGTCAGACAACATCTAAACGAGTTTTAGAGAGGAATACGAAGAAGTGTTACGAGAAACAGTAAATCGCAGACGTAAATACGGTGGAGGGGTAGTGGCACTGGCCGCGTTAAGTCTTGCAGTTATCCCTGCAATCACAGGATCGGCGATTGGGGCTGAGGAAGAACCGAGTGGCTCTGAACAGGTAGTTGTGTCAAAGGTTGCGCATAATGGCACAAAAGGCTATCTAGAGGTTGACGGGAAGCCATTTCCAATTTCAGGTGTTCAGAATTTTGGGGTCTGGCAGATCTATGGGCATGGTCTTGATCCTGATAACATCCCCATCAATCAAGATAATCCGATTCTCGACGAAGATTGGCTAGAGAACGCGTTTGAGAAAACTGCGGCTGCCGGGTTTAAAACAGCACAAGTGGAGCTTGCGTGGAAGACCATTCAGCCAAGTGAAGAAGGCGTTTATGACTGGCACATAATCGACAAGTACGTTGAATGGGCCGAAAAATACGACTTGAAACTTGACTTTGTGTGGTTTGGAAGTAACGGTTGCGGTGGTGCAGTAATCGAGAACGAATTCCGCGGCTACATCGCAACTGTACCTACCTATTTGGAGGACCCCAAGTATTGGCACCCAACCGACCGTGTTAGCGGAGATCAGCGTCATCCGCCGCGGTTACCTATCGTCGGCGAAACCTACTACGAGGATGCCAAATATTTCTTTGAACAGGAACAAGCCGCGGTCCATGCATTGTTTAATCACCTGGCCGAAGTAGATACCACTCATCAGACAATCCTCTTCCAGCTATACAACGAACCGGACGCATACCCATACTTCTCAACAGGTGGAGTAGAGACGCGGACATGGCGGACGCTGGTTGATGAATTGGGCGCTGCGATCAAGACCTCGAATTACGTGGTTGCTACGCGCATGAATTTCCAGCGTGGAAACTTTGCCAATGACGATAGACGCGCACGCTTTGCGACTTTCTTGTCACCAAATGTTGACTTTATTGGGGTTGATAGTTACGACCATAATCCTCTCAACCAAGTCAACTACATCAATATGGTTCATGAGACGGGATCACCAATAGCCTATATTCCAGAGACCGGTGGTAACAGTAACGAAAAGACTCCGGTTCTTGCGTCGGTCCTAGCTGCTGGGGGGTTTGTCGATTTTTGGATGCTGAATGACGCGTGGGCGACAACGTTGAGCGCGAATGGTGGCGTACGCTCGGGCTTTGCGCTCTATGGTGACGACAGCAATATTGCCGACTTCCATCACTATTATGAGTGGGAGCTTGGGGAAATTCCTGATATGCCAGTGAGCACACAGCGGCTGAAAAACTTCTTGACAGGTATGGAAAAGATGCCGCAGCTTGTGGCCAAGTCAGAAGTAGGCACGATCGTCGCATTCAACGCCTCGGTAGTTGCTCAACAACAACCCACGACGACTACTGAAACGGTTGCACTTGGCGGTTCAGACGTGACTTTCTCGACCACCACGAAAGACGTCGGTCTGGCGATTTTTGACCCTGAGTCAGAAAGCACCTATTTGACTAGTGACACTTTCGGGGAAGTTACCTATAGCCTCGGAATGGGCAAAATGGCTGAAGCTGGTGAGTTTGATGATGATGGAATCTGGGTTGCTGACGAAGTCAGGGAAGTTGCAGATGACGGCTCCATCGTCGTGCGACAGGGAGAAGTGGTCCGAGTCTTTGCAGACAAGGAACCATCATTGCCGGTTGATATTTCGACTGACCTGCGTTGCGTTGCTGGTAAGTCAATCTTGGCTGTGACTGTGTTCAATGAATCAGATATTCCTGTCGAGGCAATGGTTGAGTCAGGATATGGGAAGAAGACTTTTGCCGACGTGCGGCCAGGAAAGACTGGCTTCCATTCATTCACAACGCGCCTAACTGAACTCCCGGCAGGGAATGTGAAAGTCACGGCAATTGGATCAGTTGATGGGGAAATTATCACCAGTGAGACCACTGCTGAATATCCAAGCGGAAGCTGCCGATGAGGGCAGCTAGAAACTTCAAGGAGGAAAAATGAATAAAACGAATAGGCGACTTCGGGTCACTGCCGGGATTGTTGGGGTGGCGTTGTTAGGTGGACTTGCGGGGATTTCTGCGGCCAGCGCCGACGACTCTTTCGGTGACGAAAGCGTGGACGTGAGTGTCGCGATCACTGAGAAAACTGGACCTGGCATATTAGCGCTGAGTGTGGAGGCAGACTCAACGGTCCTGACCGAGATCGGATCGACTGAGCTGATTCGTCAGTTCACCGGAACACTTCCAACCGTCACAGTGATTGACACGCGAGATACAGATGAGATTCCTGCTGGTGCAGCCTGGTACGTACTTGGCAGTGCCACTGACTTCACTGGTAGTGCTGGTGAGAGTCCGATTGGACCAGAGTTCCTGGGATGGGCACCACAGCTGATTGATGTTGAGCCCGGGAGCGTTTCGGAGGGTGATCCAACGTTCTCAGTAGTTGATACAGAACAGGCACCAAACAATGTCGGTCTCGAAGGCGAAGAGCTTTTTGCGATGGCATCTGATTCTGCTGCGATTGTAGGGGAGGGCGAGTGGAGCGCAAACGCGAACCTGAATTTGCGCATTCCGGTTACCACGGATACGGGCAATTACACTTCGACAATTACTCTTTCTTTATTCGAGTAAATCGTGGTTAAATATTAATAATCGATGATGGTATTCATGCGAATACCATCATCTTAATATTGTCTGGTTGGCAAAATGAATACGCCTGAGCGTAGTGACCAACAGTTCCTTGTTTGGAATGCCTAGTCCCTTTTCGACGAGTCTTTGTGCTTGCTCATTACAGTTGAGATAAAGTTTGTCATCCTTCGATATAGGTATCCCCAGAAAAGCAAACGAAAACTAGTCGATGGTAGTCAATGACGTGGAGGTTGATGGGAGCTGGAATAATTAATTCTGGACAAGGTAATTGAGAATGAGGTGCTAGCGTCTGAAAAGCCGATGAGCAACCAAGTTCCAATGGGACTTCGGGACGAGAACTGGCCCTTTTGAAATTCTGGACGCGTCTGAATTCTCTGCTTTAGATAGTTGCAGTAATCCCGGAACTAAGAGCACAGTTTCGACTTCCAGTGAGCATTTGAAATACTCAGTAGAATTTATTGATTTCTACTTTGATATTGACCGGTGGCCGTAACCTACAGGAGGATTAGTATGCTATATTTACTCTGTATTTCTACAGCAATGTAGCGTCAATCCTATATTGACTATCATCTTTATTCATCTCCAGGAAAGAAGTCATTGTGACCGACGAACTTTTTGGTAATCCAGGTACTACCCCTATACTCCCAGGGTTCACGCCAGATCCGTCTATTTGCCGTGTGGGGGAAGACTATTTCATTGCAAATTCGTCGATGGAGTACAGTCCTGCTGTGCCGATTTGGCATTCAACAGATTTGACTCGCTGGGAATTAATCGGGAATGCGCTTTGTGGTGAGGGGCAAGCTCCGTCTGGCTATGTTACTGGAAGTCGCGGAATATATGCGCCAACGTTGCGTCATCATGACGGTGTCTTTTATCTATTGACGACGAATGTGTACGAAAAATCGAGTGGTCAGATTGTGTTTGTTACTGAAGATCCTTCGGGTCCATGGCGAAAAATTGCAGATTTTGAAACTCTTACTGGTATAGATCCAGACATTGCTTGGGATAGCGACGGGAGGTGCTATCTAAGCTACTGTGCGTGGGATGAGACCACAGCTGGCATCAAGCAGGCAGTTGTGAGTCTGGCTGACGGGTCTGTCCTGGAGGAAGCTCAATGGATTTGGCACGGCTCAGGACTATCGAATCCGGAAGGTCCCCATCTTTTTCGACGAGGAAAGTGGTGGTATCTAGTTATTGCAGAAGGTGGTACCGAACGCGGGCACGTAATTTCTGTTGCACGGAGCATCAGTCCACGCGGACCATTTGAAGGCGCACCTCATAATCCTATCTTTACCCACCGGAGTACCAGTCATCTTGTGCAGAACGTTGGACATGCTGACCTAGTCGAATGTGCCGATGGTTCATGGGTTGCAGTTTATCTAGGGGTGCGATTGATGGGACAAACTCCGCGGTATCACGCAAATGGGCGTGAGACGTTTATTTCAGCAATCACGTGGGTTGATGATTGGCCAGTATTTACGGCATTCCCTGATTTCGTTTCACGCGGCGAGAGGCAGATCAGTGAGATTTTTGGAAGCGGACCTAGACTAAATCCGCGATGGGTATCTCCGGGCATTGAGCCCAATAAGTTTGTGACAATTGACGGGTGCGGTGCGCATGTCACTGCAGTGACTAGTCCGTCTGGAGAGCCGTCGGGACTATTCACCAGGTTGCCCGATCTATACTGGAACGCCCGTGTAACAATTGACTGTGGAAATGCTACTGGCAGATTCATGCTTCGCTTAGATTCCCGTCATTGGTATGGGCTCAGGTTTAGTGATGGACGCGTAGATGCAATATCAAGAGTGGGAGACATTGAATCCACGGTTGCGAGTTACGGGCTGAATGATGAAACAAGCACATTCTCAATTTCCACTTCACCATCAAAGCGTGGGGGACTCGACGAAGTAGTCATGTCTGTAGTGACGGAGGGACGTAATATCGAGTTGGCAAGTCTTGATGGCCGCTATATAACGACAGAAGTAGCAGGTGGATTCACTGGAAGGCTTGTTGGTGTAGTAATCGACTCCGGCGAGGCCTGTATTCGCCAAATTGAAATAAAGGCTATAGATATCACCTGGCCAATGCGGGGATAAACACTCCAATATTTGCTCCAAGTTACCGCGACGAATGCCAACCTAGCGAAAAAACCTGCTTGACATGCGGAGAAGCCTCGCGCTCAACGGGACAGTTCCGAAATGGGAAATATAACTGGCCCAAGGCAACCAGCTGCCAGTGATCTAAGTAAGAGTCTTGCAGTCAATGTCGCTACTCTGTTGTGGGTAAAAGGTGACTCGTGCCGCCGCCGATGAAGCAGCAATGGCAGCTCAGACGAAGCAAATCGCCACGGTTGCAACATCGCGGACGGAAGGGCTGTCCATGCAGGATATTGCTGAGCAGCTTGGGATCTCAAAAGGAAGGGTCTCGCAAATTGCCTAAAGCGGGCTTGTGAGTGCATGTCCGCAGCTTAAAACCTGACTGAAGCGAAGTTCGGGGCCCGTCCAAAGTAGAAAGGAACGCCCGTGTTTCGTCTCCGGTGAAGTTGTACCTGCTTCTGAACAATGCTGTTGACATGATCAAAACCCTTTCTACTTGAGGGCTCTTTCGGTCTTGGTGTGTGGTTTGGGGTTTGGTTTTTTGGTGTTTTGAATGGGGGTGGGTGAAGAGGTCTGGTGCCTGCCATGATGCTTTCGTCAGAGAACACCGAACTCAACTAGTGTTCTGACAAAAGTGCTCTAGATTCCGCTGAATGCTTGTGGCATAATGGAGGGGCAACAACCGCGTGCTGTGCGGTTGTCGCCCCTAACTTTAGGGGTGGTCACCACCAAATGGCAGTGATCACGATAAGGACTGCAATAGCCCGAATCAGTTGTGGACATGTTTGGATCACGGCCACAGCTATTCGGGTTTTTTGCTTACCTGTCAGCTTCCCAGGCTCTGTCCTTCGATCACACTTCTTACAGTGCTTTCGCTTTCCCATCAGTAACCCTTTCTTATGGGCGGTCACCTCCACGACAGGACTTATATCGTGTTTCGCAGGTGAGCCGCGAAGGGCCCGCGCCAATCATACCGACAGGCACAGAACCCAAAAACGCCTACCCAAAGAACTCGGCGTGTGAGGCACGTGCGCACAGGAAACTTGTTTTTTGAGTTCATTACAGAGTGTTGGACAATCGTTGCCAATGATTTCGGCAGTGGGATTAATGCATTATTCGATCACTTTTCTTGCAGTACCCACTCGTTTTCTAGCCTTGCGGCCAAGACCAGCTGCATGTCTTAAAATACTCATGGGCTAAACCAGCATGATGCCGACAATAAGATAGATTGGAATCAACGATGAACTCAGTAAACGACCGCTTCTGGGCGGATGAGGCCCGGTATGAAGAAATGAAGTATCGGCGGGCTGGGCAAAGCGGGGTGTTATTGCCTGAAATTTCATTGGGTATGTGGCACAACTTTGGAGATGTGGCCCCGTTTGAACGGCAGCAGGCGACGGTGCGGCGTGCGTTTGATTTGGGGATTACTCATTTTGACCTCGCCAATAATTACGGACCGCCGGATGGCAGTGCGGAGGCGAACTTCGGGAAGATTGTCGCGCGCGATCTGCGACCTTACCGTGATGAGCTGTTCATTTCCACTAAGGCCGGGTATTACATGTGGCCGGGGCCGTATGGGGAGTGGCCTTCGCGCAAGAACATGCTAGCCTCGCTGGATCAGAGCCTTACGCGCATGGGCCTCGATTATGTGGATGTGTTTTATGCGCACCGCCCTGATGATCGGATTCCTGCTGAGGAAACCGCTGGTGCCTTGGCCTATGCCGTCGCCCAGGGGAAGGCGCTTTACGTGGGCTTGTCGAACTATTCGCCGCAGCAGACCCGGGTGATGGCGGGGCTCTTGGCCGATTTGGGTACGCCGATGCTGCTTCACCAGCCCAGTTACTCCATGTTCAACCGTCATGTTGAAAATGGTCTTCTAGAGGTTCTTCACGAGGTCGGGTCAGGTTGCGTCGTTTTCTCGCCTCTCGCTCAGGGGTTGCTAACAGACCGATATTTGGGTGGAGACATTCCAGTTGATTCGCGGGCGGCAAATAGTCGATTCCTGAATGCGTCGCAGGTCAGCGATGTGTATCTGGAGCGGGCGCGGGGCCTAAACGAGATCGCTAAAGAGCGGGGACAATCTCTTGCCCAAATGGCGCTTACCTGGATTCTTCGCCAGCCGGGGATTACGAGTGCGCTAGTTGGGGCCTCGTCCGTTAAGCAACTGGAGCAAAACGTGGCTGCACTTGAGGCCCCTGCTTTGGCGGAGGTGGAAATCCAGGCTATCGAAGAGTTCGCAATCGATGGCACCGGGCGGTGAGGTACCCATTTTGAGTCGGCATCACGCTGACTTGGCAACAAAAAGAAGTCGAGATTTGGGCAGGATAATCGGCCAGTCCAGACCTCGGCAGTATTTACGGGAGCGTTGTCTTCATCCAAAGTGACTTGAACCAAGCCAGGATCTTTGGCCGTGAGAATGCCATCAGATGTGATAGTCAAACTGTACGTGAACTGTTTTTTCTTCGCCGCGATAATCGGTCCATAATAGTTGTGGTTTCCGTGACAAGAAAGCATCGATCCCATGACTACATTTTCCGTACAGCCAGGTCAGTACAGGAGTATCCAGGGAATGCTCCGGGCAGGCGATGTTGTGATTTTTGGGCCTGGCGAACATAATCTGGGTTCAATCTTTATTCAGAATATTTCTTTCTGTGGAATGGCAGGTCCGACTTCGACTGTTCTTCGGGGCCAAATAGAACTGCGCAAAAACTGCCAGATTACGGGCCTTACGATAAAAGCTGATCCATACAGTAATGCGGTCAAAGCGTCGAACGGTTCGACGTGTCGCCTCTTCCAGTGCATCCTTTATGGTGACCAGACGGGGAAATATCCGGCTCTTTGGTCAGAAAACTCGTCGATCGAAATGCATAGGTCCACGATATATACTGATCGGGCGAAAACGGGGGTATATCTGTCAAGGACAACATCGCTTACCGCTTCCAATAGTTCATTAGCTAAATTGGCCGTTGACGGCTCCACAGTGAACCTTCAAAACTGTCAGGCATACGAAATAGCTGGATGTAATCGGGGTAAGGTTCACTCTAGGGGCACATTGGCTCTGTACCCGGGTTCTTCTGTGAGAGTCATTGAACTTACGGGTGAGTCGTATTGCGAAATTGTTAGTCTTCGGGTCAACGAAAAGAATGCTGAAGTACTTTGCGAGGACAGTTCCCTTCAAATTGGAAACTCACTATTGCAGGGAGAAAATAAGCTAACTATCTTTGTGAAAGGCAATAGTTCGTCCATTGGTGCGAATAAGCGTCATTTCAAAATCGTTGATCTAGATAAGCCAAAAACAGTTAGATGGAATTTGGCTGATGCCAGGAACTTTGGAAAGGCCGTTGCTCCTAACTTGAGGCCAGGGGACACTGTCACGCTTGATCGCGGCGACTACTATCTGGATGATTATGGTGGAGCTTTCGCGCTTTCTGTGAACTTGAGTGGGACAGGCCCTGAGACTGTAATACACGGAACAATTGAGCTCATGGATCAAGCATCCATAGTGGTCAAGAACCTGGCCATCATTCCGCACCAGAATAAGAACGGTATAAATACTGGTGGGGGACAACGGCTTTCGATGAAGAATGTTGAGCTCCATGAGCCTGAAGGGTCATCCGTTCCAGTGTTGTATGCGGGGTCGGGGACAACTGTCATGATTGGCTGTAGGGTTGTGGCCTCATCAGATAAATCCAATGGAACTGTCAATGTTGATAAGAATGCCAGGTTGGAAGCCGTTGATTCGGAAATTGGCTGGTTCAAAACATTTGATCACGGGGCCGCGGAACTGGATAACTGCACCGCACACCAAGTTTGGGCGGAAGGGGAATCTACTATTGACTCTGGCGGGACGCTCAAACTGTTTAGTAATAGCTGTGATTTGCGTTCCCTTGTGGTGCAAGAAAAAGCGTCAGTTCAGATTATGGGTCTTGAGTTCCAGGGAGAGCTCTTAGAAGGATACGTCGATAATGCCTCCCTAACTATCGATAGTCTTAGCTTCACTCAAAAGGGAATGGGCGCTATTCATCACGTAGGCGATGCCCATATAAATATCCCCACAGAACACATTAAACTTATTGATACCGGTGTAAAGTCCAACGCTAAACCCACTGCCCGGCCTGAAAACGCGGAGAGTCTGGACGTTCAAGAAGAAGAGCCTTCATACTCAAGTGACAATGCTTCAGATCCTTTAGCAGAAATAAACTCTCTCATTGGTCTCACAACTGTGAAACGTCAAATCCTTGATTTCTTGCAGATGGTTCATTTCAATAGGCGCCGTGAACAGAGCGGTTACAAAGGGAATAGTCCGTCGAGGCATAGTTTGTTTGTGGGGAATCCCGGGACGGGGAAAACGACGGTAGCCAGGCTTTTAGGAAAGATTCTTTTCCAGTCAGGCGCTATCGAAAAAGATATATTCGTAGAAGTATCACGTAAAGATCTGGTCAGTGAAAATATTGGTGGATCTGCAATCAAAACTCAGGCTGTACTTGAGAGTGCTCGTGGTGGCGTCCTTTTTATTGACGAGGCCTACACGCTTTATCAGAAATCTAATAATGAGTTTGGTCAGGAAGCCTTAGACACAATACTTGCGTTCATTGAAAACTTTCGTGACGAAATTATGGTCATTTTTGCGGGTTATTCTGATCGAATGCAAGAGCTACTTAGCATGAATGAAGGGCTAAAATCACGAATTCCTAACCGATTTGATTTCGAAGACTATTCATCAGGTGAGATTGTTGAGATTGGGCTCAGGTCGCTTGCTAGTCAGGATTTCGTGGTTGATAAGGACATGTATCGCGAGGTTGTTGAAAAATGCTATTCCCGTTCAAGCGATGATTCAAACGGAAGGTGGATACGTAATCTGAATGAGCGGCTGCAAACGATCATGGCACGACGCCTTTTTGGAATAGATGACAATGATCCTGCCACACTAACGCGGATAACAAATGATGATCTTTTTGAGTTAGTAGGTGGCGATTATGAGTCTAAGCAGGTAAAAGTGGCTGAACTCCTTGAGCAGCTTGATGGCATGGTCGGATTACAAACTGTCAAAGCGTGGGCTCATGAACTAGTTGACCGTGTCAAGATAAATCAAAAACTTATGGAAATGGGTACGTTAGTTACGGTGCCCTCTTACCATATGCTGTTTATGGGAAATCCTGGAACAGGAAAAACTACGGTTGCCGGAATCATTGCGAAGCTATTCTATAACTTAGACATTTTGGAAAACCCATCTGTTATTGTCACTGAACGCGCAAAACTAGTCGGAGCGTTTATTGGGCAAACGGAAGAGCGCACCAGCCGTGCAATAGAGGAAGCCATGGGCGGGGTCCTTTTTATTGATGAGGCCTACCAGCTTAATGCTCCAGAAACTGAGAATGATTTTGGCAGAATCGCGATCAACACGCTTCTTTCCCGCCTTGAAAATGACCGGGGAAAGTTTATTGCAATCTTTGCAGGGTATACGCAAGATATGCAGCGTTTCTTGGATTCAAACCAGGGGCTTCGTTCACGTATTCAACTTCAAATAGAGTTTCCTGATTATTCCTCGGAAGAAATCGCCCAAATCGTTTCTAGTATCTTGTCGAAGAAATGGGAGTTCAACGAAAACATTTTGAGCAAAGTCGCTTCAGATGCTTACACCGCTGAAACAGTTGATCGGTCAAACGGGCGTTGGGCAGATAAGTTTGCCAAGAAAGTTGAAACAGCGCATATTCATGATCTTGCTTCCAGAGACGAAATCGGATCTGACCTGAGATTTATTCGTGATGAGGTAATTCGGTCTGTAGCTGTCTAGTTAGTTTCCGTCAGAAGGAAAGAGGAAAACTTACGAAAATAGGAAGGGGCCGTCTTTCCTATTATGTTGGAAGTACTGCCTTGATCCATCTAGAGGTGGCCTCGTAAAACTGCTTTCTTACTGGCAGGTCTGACAATGTGAGGTCGTGTTTACCAGGAAGATTGATGAGGGTGACGCAGTCTGAGAGGTTCTTGGCGCGTTCCCTAATGGCCTCCACATCCAAAACGACGTCAGATGAAAACACTTCGGGCCCCCATGTGTCATCGGCAGTGGATTTTGTCGAGGTCACATTAAGAACTGGACAGTCCACGTGAGCATTTTTTTCGATTTCTTCGTGCCCTTCAATGACGGCCTTAAACCAGGCTGCGGGCACGGGGTAGGACTGGGGGCGTTTCCATTCTGGTGCGTAATGCCATCCCGTGATGGCAGGGTCATCTGGAGCGTCCTTGGCCCATGATGGAAGCGGAAAACCTGATTCGGCCCAGCCGCCAACCAGTGAACGCGAATATTCGTCTGAGGAAGATGAGATGACTGGCGCATATGGGCGTTTTGCTGAAATTCGTCCAAGATACCTTTTTAATGCGGGTTTCATTGATGCGTATTTTTGAAGTTCCAGCCAAGCGGAGTTCAAGATGAGCCCGTTTACGATGCCTGGATGCCGGTACACCCAGAGGGTCGCAATGAGGCCTCCGGTGGAATGCCCCATGAGAAAAAGGGGAAGTTCGGAGTTCTCTAAGCGCATAATATGGAGGGCAGCTGCAATATCTTCGTCATAGATACGCAGGTCATCTGCGAAACCGATTGTTTGCCACGGCCGCAGAGAACGGCCATATTTACGCAAATCTAGGGCATAAAACGTCCCGCGGGCTTTGTTCACCGTCTTCGCCAACTCGGTTTGGAAGAAATAATCGTTGCGTCCATGAAGATACAGCAGGTGGAAGCGCGCTTGCCGTCTGGGGGACTTAACTAAAGTGGAAACAACTTCGCCTTCATCATCGTCAAGAAGGGGCAGTGTTTGACATTGGAATGGTTTGCCAAGGATGTCTGGGTGCCAAGCGCCTGGGGCAGGTGCTCTTTTGTTGCCCCAAGGTGCAAGGACGTCAATTTCGTCTGTCAAGGGCGCTTTGACCTCGGTTATTGCATCTCTTGGAATTTCCTCGACCATGGATTAACACTACCCAGTCTTGAGCGGGGTGGCTTGAGGCGACTAATAATTGATGCTGTTGTGACAAATGTGAAAGTTGTTGCATTTGAGGTAATAGTTAGATACGTTGTATCGAGGAATGGGGGTGCCCCGTGTTCAATCGAACAATCAGAAACAAAGCGGCGCTAGCCTTTGCCCTGGCGGGAATGGTTTGCATACCGATAGCCGCACAAGCGGCACCTTCAGAAAAAGACATTGCGGATGCTCGCGCAGCAGAGAACACCGCAGAAATGTCTGTGGCCCAACTGGAAGTTGGCCTTGCGGCAGCAAAGGCGGATGCTCAAGCCGCACAGGTCGCCGCCCAGGTTGCAGCTGAAGACCTAAACCAAGCCAACGTCGACGTCGAAGCAGCGAAGAAAGCTGAAAAGTCTGCGAATGATGAGGCCAAAAAGGCCGAAGACGCCTTCAATGAAGGTAGGGATGAACTGGCAACCATTGCTCAGACTACGTACAGAACGGGCACCACAAGCCTTGACTCCCTGGCACCGTACCTCTCATCCACCGGGCTATCAGACATCGAATCACGCCAAAGCAAACTGAGTAGTTTTGGGGAAGCCGCCGATGCCAAACTGCAAGAGGTAATGGCACTTCAACAAGTCGCTGACGTGATGGCAGATACGGCAGAAAAGGCACGCACAACTAAAGAAAATGCTGTTGAGGAAGCAGCGAAAAAAGCAACAGATGCTGAGACAGCCGCAGAAAATGCACTAAACGTCAAAAAGGACGCTGAAGTTCAGTATTCCGCGATGCTTACGGAACTTGCAGAGCGGCGCAACACAACCGTGCAGCTTGAAGAAGAACATCAAGCTGACATTCAGAAAAAGCAGGAAGAAGCAGCAGAAAAAGCGGCCCGTGAGAAAGCGGCGCGCGAACAAGCTGAAGCTGAGGCCGCCCAAAAAGCAGCTGAGCCGGAACCTGAACCCGAAAGTAGTCCAGAACCCGTAAGCCCTGCTGAAGACTCTACGCCAGTCCCTGCCCCACAGAATCCGGCACCAAACCCCCAGCCAGCGCCGCAGCCAGAGCCTGAACCCGCCCCGGCACCAGAACCCGCTCCGGCTCCAGCACCAGCCCCCCAGCCTGCGCCGCAACCACCAGCATCTGGGGCAGGGGCGCAAGGCGCGATTGCATACGCAAAGCAGTTGCTTGGCGCTCCATACGTTTGGGCAGGCGAAGGTCCTGGATATGACTGTTCAGGTTTGGTGACAGTGGCTTACAGGTCCGTAGGTATCTACCTGACGCACCAGTCTGGGGCGCAGTACGGTGAGACCAGCAAGGTTTCGATCAACGCCGCTGTTCCAGGGGACCTAGTTTTCTGGTCCAGTAACGGATCCCAAAGCGGTATTTACCACGTGGCCATCTATCTGGGTAACAATCAGATCATTGAGGCCCCCACATTTGGCGTTCCTGTCCGGATCACTTCGATTTACAACTGGGGACAGGTCATGCCTTACGTTGGACGCGTGGTTGGCTGAAGTCCAGTCAGTGAGACAATCCAGCCTTTTTTGCACGCTCAAAAGAGCGTCTGATCTCGGCTTCAGCTTCCTCACGGCCAACCCAGTGGGCACCTTCAACTGATTTTCCTGGTTCCAGGTCCTTATACACCTCGAAAAAATGTTGAATCTCTAGACGATGATATTCAGAGACGTCGTCGATCTCCGTTCGCCAAGCAGCGCGGTGATCGGCGGCTGGAACACACAGGACTTTGTCATCGCCCCCCATCTCATCTTTCATGCGGAACATTCCAAGGGCCCGGCAACGAATTACGCAACCTGGGAAGGTTGGTTCCTCAAGAAGAACTAGAGCATCCAGCGGGTCGCCGTCTTCACCCAGCGTGTCGTCCACAAACCCATAATCATCTGGATATCGGGTGGAAGTGAATAGCATTCTGTCGAGGCGAATGCGGCCAGTTTCATGGTCGATTTCGTACTTGTTGCGGTTGCCTTTTGGTATTTCTACAGTGACATCAAATTCCATGACACCCTCCGAGGTGGTTCGTGAGCCCCTCCTTTTGCCTTAGTGTTGACCTTGGAGGTTAGCTTTGCGTCGCGGTCTTTGGATTAGTGTAGTCGCCCTGGGTGTGTTTACCTGTGTGGCAGTGTTCGTTATTGTCTCTATCTGGGCGCCATGGAGCCCGGTAGCGGACGGGCAGCTTAAGTCTGATGTTGAGGAATATCAGGGGGCCACTTATGTTGAGCCGCCCAAACCTCAAAGTGGGTTGACACCAGATTCTCCGACCCTAATGGATCAGGGGACTGCACCAACTGCGGATGATGTTGCCTCTGCATGGGCACTCATGTCTGCTGCTGCGGGGGAAGGAAAGTGGCAAGCTTGGGGTTACGTGGCGGATGCTGATACCGGTGAGGTCCTCCTTGACGCGGGTGCGGATGCTCTTCATACCCCGGCGTCAACTGCGAAGCTTTTTGCTACTAAGGCCGCTTTAGATCATCTGCCAAAGGACCGGACTCTTCGCACGGGAACTAGCATTGCAGGTAACACGCTTCATCTTTGGGGGGAAGGTGACTTGTTGCTCACCGCAGAGAAAGGGAAACCGGGGTCGACTTCAGGTAGGGCTGGTCTTGCGGACTTGGCTGAAAAGACAGCGCAGTCTTTGGCTGCTGCTGGAACATCGGAAGTGGCGCTTACTTACCAGGACACTCTTTTCGAGGGACCAAAAAGGCATCCCAGTTGGGCGAAGCAAGAGGTTCAAGATTACGCAGGGGATTTAGGTCCTTTTGCGATTAATACTGGCCGCACTGAACCTGGAGCTTGGAGTTTTGTTGAGGATTCTTCTTTCGAGGTTGCGGCGGCATTTTCAGAGGCGTTGAAGGCGCAAGGCGTTGCGGTGACGTCTGTGGAGGCGGGAAAGGCCCCAGAAGGGGGTGAGGACGTTGCTGAGGTTGAGTCTGCGACTGTGCATGATCAACTTACGTTCATGTTGTATCACTCCGATAACACCATGGCTGACCAATACTGCAAGCTTGCGGCGCTTGAGGCAGGGGCGCCTACGACTTTTGAGGGATCAACCAAACTGGCGGTTGAGGCCGTCGGGGCGGCAGGTATTGACACCTCAACAATGAGTCTTGATGACTGCTCAGGTTTGTCGACAAGTAATCAAGTGACACCCAAACAACTTGCGCAAGTTCTGCAGGCAGATAAGGACATTATCAGGATGCTTCCACGGGCTGGACTCAGCGGGACTTTAGGTGATCGTTTCTCAGGGGAGATAATGATTGGTAACGTTCAAGCAAAATCTGGTTCACTTGGGATAGTGAGTTCACTGGCTGGGGTGCTCACATCACAAAGCGGAAGAAACCTGGTTTTTGCGGTTGGGACAGATAAGGTTCCTGAGCAAGGTGCCTATTGGACGCGCGGATATATTGACGATTTTCTAGATACGATTGCCGGTTACTAATGCTTCGTCGGTCTTGGTGAATGAAGGCAAAAGTTTTGCAACTGAAGGATGGGTTACATGCGCCTCAACAGGCTGGCTACAATACTCCGGATGATTACGGTACCTGGCCCTATCGTTGGCAGTGCCAACGCGAATGCAATAGTGGCACAGTTACGTGAAGGGCGGGGGTGGGCGTCGCAGAAACTTCAGGAGTTGGTTGAGACCGACAAAAACCGCGCAGCTGAGCAGATCAAAAACGTGCATTTAGAACAGGCACTAATTGTTGACCGCTGGGGACTTATTGACGCTATTTGTGCAGATATTGAAAGTGAATCAGTGCCGTCCTATCACATGGTCATTGGCATTGCCCGGCAGGTTTCATCCCTTCAGAGTTACTGGAGTAAAACGCTGGGTAGGTTGCTTCTAGTTGCACCAAACATACTGGTGAGCGCAACGCGATCGGGGTTTGACCAGGGGGACTTCGCAAAGTGGGTGCCTCTTCAAGGCGGTCTGATGGCCGTATATGGCTTGACATACGCAGATGATTTGGCAGCCCCTGGAATAGTAGAAGAATGCACCGAACAAGCGCTTCGCCGCCTTGAACCAAAAGACTTAACATCCATTTACTGGCTTCGGCAACATTTGTCGGTGGTTCCACCGTCCCTTGAAATCAGGCCAACTGGCAACAAGGACACTTCCATGTTTGCGCGGAAAGTTTAATGGCTACCGCGAAAGACATGGTGACAGGTACACCAAGAGGCGAACTCAAAGCCATAACGCTTGCCGTCAAACGCTATCTTGAAAAGTACTCCCCGAAGAATGTTCTCATTGGTGTATCAGGAGGGCCAGATTCGGTTGCCCTTGCCACCGCAGTATTAGCATTAGCAAACCGCCCACCCGTATATGCATTGACAGTCGACCACCAACTGCGACTGGGGTCAGCAGATGAAGCCCAAAACACTGCGAACCTAATGGAAGAGTTAGGGGCCAAACAGGCATGGGTCACGGCCGTTAAAGTGCGCGGTGGTGAAGGGCCAGCGCGTGATGCGCGACTAGAAGCACTTGAGGCGGCTGCACAGAAGTTGGACGGAAACGTGGACATTCTGCTTGGACACACCATGGATGACCAGGCAGAAACTGTTCTTCTTCGCCTCGCTCGCGGCGCTAGCACAGCGGCGCTTGCGGCCATGAAAGAACGCCGGTCTACCCTCAGTGATCCTGAAGTGTTCATCGGTCGGCCTCTTCTAAACGTGCGAAGGGCCGATACGAAGTTGTTTTGTGAGGCCTTGGGGTTGAAGACTGTTGCTGATCCAACCAATCACGTAGATGGTCCTTGGCAAGGAAAGGATGGGAATCCTCTTCGCCGCGCAGCGGTTCGTGACGTGGCTCTTCCGACTTTGAGTCAGGCCCTAGTACAAGATGTTGTGCCAGCTCTGGCAAGGATTGCTTCCCAAGCAGGGGAAGACGAAGAAGTTTTGCGGGGGCTTGTGCCAGACGGCCTCGACAAAATCGAAAAATTTCCGCGGGCAATAAGGATGAGAGCCTATCGAAGCGCAGCCTTGCGCGCGGGCGTCCCCGATGGTGCATTAACCCACATTCATTTGGACGAAATGGACTTACTTATTACGAACTGGCATGGACAAGGCCCAGTTCATCTACCTAGGGGTGTTCGCGCTTGGCGAGAAGCGGGGCAGCTGTATGTGAAACCGTCGGCCAGGTATGGCACGCTGGACCCAGAAGACTAACCCAGAGGAGCCCAATTGAACGCTGCGGATCTTGGAACTGATATCACGCGGATCTTGGTGACAAAAGAAGACATGCAAGTTCGCCTAGCAGAAATGGCACGTCAGATTGAGGCCGACTATTGCGATAAGCAAATCCTGATGGTGGGGGTGCTCAAAGGGGCTGTAATGGTGATGGCAGATTTGTCCAGGCATCTGAAAGTGCCAGTTGAGATGGATTGGATGGCTGTCTCTTCCTACGGGTCTGGGACTAAGTCCTCTGGCGTGGTGCGGATTCTCAAAGATTTAGATCAGGACCTTCACGGCCGCCACGTCCTCTTGGTTGAAGACATCATTGATTCGGGTCTCACGCTTTCTTGGTTGAAAGAGAACCTTGAGAATCGCGGAGCGGCAAGCGTTGCAATTGCGACTGCCCTTCGCAAACCTGATGCTGTCCGCGTCGATGTAGACGTGAAATATGTTGGTTTCGATATTCCTAATGAGTTCGTGGTTGGGTATGGACTTGACTACGCGGAAAAATATCGGAATCTTGCTGATGTGGCCACATTGGCGCCACACGTTTATGCGGAGGACACAGCGAATGCCTGAAGAAAAAAAGGCCAAACAAAAACCAGTGATTTGGCCGTATATTGTTTTTCCGCTACTTATGCTTCTTATTGGCGGTTGGTTCGTCTATCGCATGTTTCAGCCTGCCCAGGTGGTGACATCTGAAGGCATTGAAATCTTGAAAACACAGCCTATTGAATCTGTCATTATGAATGATGGATCGCAACAGGTAAACATGTTTTTACAGAAGGACTACACGCATAAGTCAACAGGGCCCACTGATCAAGATCGAGAACTGGGCAAGTCCATTACTTTTACGTATGCGCGCATTCAAAGTGAGCAGATTGTTGACCTGATTGAAGACGCGAAGGCTGAAGACGGTTACAACGCGATGTATCCATCCCAAAGCCTATTTGGGTCGGTCATGCAACTAATGTTGCCAATGCTGATTTTGCTGGGTGGGTTCTGGTTCTTGATGACCCGAATCGGTAGTGGTCGGATGATGGGGGGCTTTGGAAGCTCGAAAGCCAAAGAGTTTAACCAAGAAAATCCTGAGGTCACTTTTGTTGACGTGGCTGGTGAAGATGAAGCTGTTGAGGAACTTCAAGAGGTCAAAGAGTTCTTGGATGACCCGTCGAAGTTCATTGCGGTGGGCGCAAAGATTCCCCGGGGAGTTTTGCTTTATGGGCCGCCTGGAACAGGAAAGACATTGTTGGCGAAAGCTGTGGCGGGCGAGGCCGGGGTACCTTTCTTTTCAATTTCGGGCTCAGAGTTTATGGAGCTTTATGTAGGTGTTGGCGCATCGCGCGTTCGTGATCTTTTTGAAAAAGCCCGAAAGGCCGCACCCGCGATTATTTTCGTTGATGAGATTGATGCAATAGGTAGGCACCGTGGGTCTGGAATAGGCGGCGGCAATGACGAACGTGAACAGACACTAAACCAAATGCTCGTTGAGCTTGATGGTTTTGATGCCAGGGCAAACGTCATCATGATTGCAGCAACCAACCGTCCAGATATTCTTGATCCAGCATTGCTACGCCCAGGCAGATTTGACAGGCAAATCGCAGTGGAGGCACCGGATTTGAAGGGGCGCGAAGCCATCTTGAAGGTGCATGCAAAAGGCAAGCCAATGGTGGATTCGGTGAATCTTCAGGCAATAGCAAAGCGCACACCCGGGTTTACAGGGGCTGACCTTGCAAATGTTTTGAATGAAGCAGCATTGCTTACTGCACGTTCCAATGCTGATCTCATTGATGATCGTGCAGTTGACGAGGCCATTGATAGGGTCATTGCTGGTCCCCAAAAGCGCACTAGGGTAATGAACGAACACGACAAAGCGGTTACGGCGTACCATGAGGCCGGCCACGCTATTTGTGCTGCAGCGCTTCATCACACAGATCCGGTTACTAAAGTGACGATCCTGCCGCGCGGACGTGCACTGGGGTACACCATGGTGATGCCAACAGAAGATCGCTATTCCAAGACCCGTAATATGCTTTTGGATGACCTCACGTACGCAATGGGCGGACGCGTGGCAGAAGAAGTGATCTTCCGGGATCCGTCCACTGGCGCTGCAAATGACATCGAAAAAGCCACAAAGACTGCCCGGGCTATGGTGACAGATTATGGCCTTACTTCACTTGTTGGCCCTGTGAAGCTTGGAAGTGAAGACACTGATCCGTTTGTTGGGCGCGAAGTTGGACGCGGTGGGGGACAAGGATATTCTGATCAAACCGCTTCAATGATTGACTCTGAAACACGCAAACTCCTTGATGCCGCGACTAGTGAGGCATGGCAGATTTTGACTGCTAACCGCGATCTTCTTGACACAATGGCTCTTCGGCTTCTTGAAGAAGAGACTCTTGATGAGGCCGCAATTGGTGAGATTTTCAAAGATATCGTCATGCAACCTGAGCGGGTGATTTGGGAATATGGCGCTGACAGTGCAGTTCCTGGAGCCCGCCTCGGAAATCCAAAAGGAATTAATCTGAAAGCTGATAGTCCTACCGAGTCGCCTTTTGAAAGCGATAAACCGTGACGCTTTCCGAGGGGTCGATGGCTGCAATTGAAGAAGCCATTTCAAGTTTGTTGACGGCTATTGGTGATGATCCAGAGCGTGACGGATTGCGCAATACGCCTGCGCGTGTGGCGCGAAGTTGGGCAGAGCTTGCTTCTGGTCTGTGTGAAGACCCTTCTGAGCATTTGGAGGTGTCGTTTGATGTGGATGCTGGTGGCTTAGTTATGGTGAGGGATATTCCTTTCCAAACCCTCTGCGAACACCATTTGCTGCCTTTCCATGGTGTGGCACACGTTGCTTATCTTCCTAGTGGCAGAAAAGTAACGGGCTTGTCTAAACTGGCACGATGCGTTGAGGGGTACTCGCGGCGCCTTCAAGTGCAAGAGCGCCTTACAACGCAAATTGCAGACGCAGTTGAGAGTCGCCTTGATGCTCTGGGTGTGGCAGTTATGCTTCGTGCAGAACATATGTGCATGACGATGCGTGGCATTCGCAAGCCTGGGGCAACAACGGTAACGACAACGTACCGGGGCAACATTGACAAAGCCGAATTCCTGAGTTTAGTCCACCCATGAAGATTATGGGCGTGGTAAATGTCACCCCTGACTCGTTTTATGCCCCTAGCCGGGCGTTAAATGCACCGTCCGCAGTTAGCCTTGCGCAAAAACTGTGGGACGAAGGTGCCGACATGATCGATGTGGGCGCGGAGTCAACTAGGCCAGGCGCAGTGCGCGTTGGTGTTGCTGAGGAAAAAGAACGACTGGGGGCTGTTCTTCCTGAGTTATTGGGTCGAGGAATGACGATTTCGGTAGATACTGTAAATGCGTCAACGGCCAGGTGGGCCGTTGGATTGGGTGCACACATCATTAATGATGTGTCGGGCGGTATGCATGATCCCGAAATGAATCATGCCATTGCTGAAAGTGATGCCCGTTACGTTATTCAGCATTGGAGAGGGTTCCCATCCGAAAATCCAAACGATAAATATGACAGCGTTTCGCAAATCTTGGCCGAAACTTTACATCAGGTAAATGTTGCAATTGTTGCAGGAGTGACGCCTGAGCAGGTTATTATCGATCCAGGACTTGGTTTTGGGATGACAAATTCTGACTGCTGGAATCTGTTAGACAATCTTGGAACCTGGACCGACACTGGCTACCCTGTACTAGTAGGGGCGTCTAGGAAGCGATTCGTACGCGAACGTTTTTCAAACGCCCTTGAAGGTACGTTAGCGGTGACAAGACGCGCTAGCGCTGCTGGGGTTTGGGCAGTTCGCGTACACGACGTAGCGGAGAATTTGGAGGTAGCATGAGGGAAGGCCTAGATAAGATCACCCTCAGGGGCCTGTCAGCCGTCGGACACCATGGTGTGTATGAGTTTGAGCGCTCTGGATCTCAAGTTTTTTCTGCTGACATAACTCTGTACGTTGATGCGCGCAAAGCTGCAGAAACTGACGACGTGGCTTATACGATTGACTACTCAAAAGTTGCTGAGGACGCCGTTAACATATTGACAGGCGAACCCGTTTACTTACTTGAAACTTTGGCTGACAAACTGGCCAGTGCGGCTCTTGCATATGCTCAAGTGCAATCCGTTGAAGTCACTGTACATAAACCGATGGCTCCAGTCCGACACCAGTTCTCAGACGTTTCAGTAACCATTTTCCGGGATAAGAAAGTTACACCTGGAAGAGTGCCCGCAGAGTCGGGGCAGACGAAGAAAATTGCGGAAACCCCGCGCGTGAAGCCAGATCGGGCACCGAAGCCTGCGCCAGTCAAGAGGGCAGAGAAACCCAAAGCTGCGCCTGTGGGCGCTGCGAAGGCACCCGCAAAAGACGCCAAACCACGAACTAGGGCAACGGGGGTAGTTCTAGCGCTAGGGTCCAATGTAGGACGGCCCAAGTCAACACTTAGAGAAGCACTAGGTGCTCTCACCGAAATCAACGGATTCGAAATAGACGGTGTTTCGTCACTTTACGAAACATCACCAGTCCTCACCCCCGGAATGGAAGACCAACCCAACTATTTCAATGCAGTGGTGGTGGGGCGCACTGTGTTAGACCCTGAGGAACTTCTACATGCCACGCAAGCTATTGAGGATGCATTCGGGCGTGCAAGGGGTACACGTTGGGGGCCTCGAACTCTTGACATTGACATAATTGATGTGGGTGGAAAAAGGTATCGAAGCAGTTCGCTAATCCTCCCTCATCCGCGCGCAAGGGAGCGTGCGTTCGTTTTGAAACCTTGGTCTGAAGTGCGCCCTGACGCGCGATTGCTTGATGGCACAAGGGTAAAGGACGCTGCCGACAGAGCTGCAGATCGCGCTGGCGTTTTAAACGTGATTCCAGAATGGTTTGACGAAAGTCTTGCAACAGGGGCCATGCCGATTATTTCGTTGCAGGAACCAAACGTTGGTGGACCTGGGATGCCTAAGGCTCAGCCGGAAGACAGAGCGCGAAGGCCCCAGCCTGCGGCGCAAGAAAAACGGCCCGTACGTCAAAACCCAGCCCGCCCAAGCAGTGAACGCCGTCAGGCTCCAGCTGCCTCAAAGCAAGCTCAACCGGCACGCGCCAGTAGCCCCAAACCGACGCCAAAACCGCGTGTAACGGCTTCCCAGCCGACCCCGCGCACGCCTACACCAAGACCAATGGCAGGCACCCAAGCGCCAAGACCAGCTGCATCTAGCCCCGCTGTGCCTAGAGTCGGCGCGGGGGGACGTGATGCGCAGTCTGGTCGCCCAGGGGATGGACAACAAAAGCCAAAACCAACTCTCGCACCTATTGAAAAAGGCGCTGCGCGCCCCATGACTTCGACACCAAGGTTGTCTGAACCCCAGGCAAACGCAGACAGGCCACGGCTCCGCGTCGTATCCCAAAACCCGGTTACACCACAGCCACAGCCACGCGTAACAGCGCAGCGACCAGCTTCGGTGCCGATGCGCGCTTCTGCGCTGCGTCCTGCGTCAGGACCGGATACTCCAGCAAAGCAGGCATCAGGGGCGGCCCAGAGTCAAGGTGCTGCTTCAAGGCCATCTGTGCAACGCGGGGCTGAACCCCGAACGCCGGTAAGAGGTGACCCGCGAGCCAAATCCCAACAGTTTCGACCGACAAAACAACAGACGAATCCAGAGCGCCAGGTGCGAAAGTCGGCCCGGCTCAGTCCCGCTGAGCCCGCGGATATTGCCCTTCCAGACTGGCGCTCCCCAGGCAGTCCAGTACGAATCGTGGACTCTGAAATGACTGGCACAGAATCGGCGTCTCCATCATCGGCTATGCCTCCCGTCTTTGCTCCACGCAAAACCCCAAAGAGTACTGTTCCTCCAGGTACGACTGGACGACCGCGGCTGTCTAGGGGAAAGTAAATGACACCCGTCTCCTGGCCATTTGTTGTGGCGGTGGCGGTTGTCGCGTTGCTTTGCGGTTTTTTTGTGTCCGGTGGGCTTGTGATTACTGGGCATTCGCCGTTGATAATCACGCCATGGATGGGGGTACTTTTCCTGATCATTGCAGTAGTCTTGTTTGCCGGAGGAATCGGCGTAAAGCATTTGAAGTCAGGTAGACGAACAAATACGACTGCATTGCAGGCAGCAAGAGTGGCTGCTTTTGCGCGTTCTTGTCTTTTGTGTGGAGCCGGATTTTCTGGGTTTCTTGCAGGGGTCGCAGGTATAGGATTATTTCGACTTTGGGCGTCTGCGATGCAGCAGTCGGCAATATACGGTGGTATTGCATTCCTTGGTGCAATAATAATGACCATCGTGGCAGTGATAGTTGAACGCTGGTGCATAGATGACGGCACCCAGGACAAAGCGGGGGCATCATGAAGTATCCGCCAAATATTTATATCCGCAGAATAGTCTCTTCGGTGATTATTTTGGCACTTTTAGGCGTGATCGTATGGGGTTTGTATTCTTTTGGGACATGGCTTTGGAGTACAATTTCCGCGGGTAGTGAGGAGAGCGGTCAAGACCAAACACCGGCTCCCGTCAAGATTTCTTCATGCACCGAAAAAGATTTAGATGTCACTTTATCTCCCAGCTCAACTAAGTTAGCAGTGGCAGAAGGAATGACTGTTGTAATGCACATATCTGCAAAATCGGGTGCAGAATGTAAGTTAGAACCAGATACTTTAGATTTAACATTGACTGTTGGTGGATATCCGGTTTGGACACCGACTAAATGTGCCGCGCCAGAAGACACCAAACTTATTGCAAAGGGGCTTGAGGTTGAACGCGAATACACTTGGGAGGCTCGTATTTATGAAAGCTGTGAACAAGTCGGGGACCTTTACGCAGAAATAGGAATGTTCGACCTAACTGCGAAAGTTGGCGAAAAAACCGCAGATACTATGAAGATAGAGGTTTACTAAAAATCACCCATCCCTGATTGGCATCAGCCTCCG
>DAIOFF010000008.1:0-28631 GCA_036745855.1 Scrofimicrobium sp.
TTGCGGGTCGGAATGTATTAGAGATGTGACTAACTGGGCACGCAATTAGAACTTGAGCGTACTAGACTCAACTATGTAACTGAGGGACTTGCCTTTGAAGAAGGCAAGACACAACGTGCATAGAAGGAGTCGACCAGTGAGCCAGAATCTCACCACTAAATCTCAAGAGGCAGTGAGTGCGGCTGTTCAGGCCGCGTCTGCTGCCGGAAATCCTCAAGTAGAACCTTTGCATCTGCTTGAAGCGTTGCTGGAGCAGCCGGAAGGAATTGCAATTTCTTTGCTGGCTGCCGTTGGCGCACAACGCGGACAGCTTGGTGCGCAAACCCGCACAGCGTTGGTGGCGCTCCCAACCAGCTCTGGCACGTCGGTGGCACAAGCGAATCCAAGCCGAGCTTTCCTAAATGTCATTACTGCTGCCCAAAAACTTGCAGAATCAGGTGGCGACACTTATGTGTCAACAGAGCATCTTCTGATTGCCTTGTCGGCATCGGACTCTGAAGCGGGAAAGATTCTGAGGTCCGAGGGCGCAACAGCCGAAAACTTGGAGGCAGCCCTTGAGCGGCTTCGTCCCGATCCTGTTACCACTGCGAACCCTGAGGGAACTTTCCAAGCCTTGACAAAGTACGGCCGTGACCTAACGGAAGTTGCCAGTGAAGGAAAACTTGACCCAGTAATTGGGCGTGATAGTGAGATTCGCAGGGTTGTGCAGGTATTGTCGCGTCGAACGAAGAACAATCCGGTGTTGATTGGTGAACCCGGTGTTGGAAAGACTGCCGTGGTTGAGGGCCTTGCGCAGCGAATCGTTCAGGGGGATGTGCCTGAAAGTCTTCGCGGAAAGAAACTGATTTCTTTGGATTTGGGCGCGATGGTTGCAGGTGCGAAGTATCGGGGTGAGTTTGAAGAAAGACTCAAGGCAGTCCTCGAAGAAATAGCGAACTCTGATGGCGAAATCATTACGTTCATAGACGAAATGCATACGGTTGTTGGGGCGGGCGCTTCTGAGGGGTCCATGGACGCCGGAAATATGCTCAAACCGATGCTGGCGCGCGGTGAGCTTCGCATGGTCGGGGCAACGACGCTGGATGAATACCGGGAGAACATTGAGAAGGATCCTGCTCTTGAACGCAGATTCCAGCAAGTATTTGTTGGTGAGCCCTCGGTTGAGGACACGGTTGCGATTCTTCGCGGAATAGCGCCAAAATATGAAGCGCACCATAAAGTAACGATTTCTGATGGTGCTTTGGTAGCCGCAGCTAGCCTTTCTGACCGCTACATTACGGGGCGTCAGCTGCCAGATAAAGCGATCGATTTGGTTGACGAGGCCGCGTCGCGTCTTCGCATGGAGCTGGATTCTTCACCGGTAGAGATCGACACCCTTCGACGTGCCGTTGAGCGTTTGAAGATGGAGGAAACTTACCTTCGTGAGTCAGACTCTGACAAGGTTGACGAGGCCGCACAAGAGCGCCTCGTTCGCCTACAAGAAGAGATTGCTGATAAAGGCGAGGAACTTTCTGCCTTGGTTGCCCGCTGGGAGAATGAGAAAGCTGGGCGCAATCGTGTTGGAGATTTGCGCGCGAAACTTGACGAACTTCGGACAGCGTTTGAACTTGCAATGCGTGAGAGTCGTTATGATGAGGCGGGCCGTATTCAAAATGGGGATATCCCAGAAATTGAACGGGAAATTGCAGAAGCTGAACTGGCGGAGGCCGATCTTGCTGATGATGCCACAGAACCAATGATTGCCGACAAAGTAGGTCCAGGCGAGATTGCTGAGGTCATTGAGTCTTGGACGGGAATACCTACGGGAAGGCTTTTGCAAGGGGAGACCGAAAAGCTATTGGAAATGGAAAGCTGGATTGGGAAACGTCTGATTGGACAAAAAAGTGCCGTGCAGGCTGTGGCAGACGCCGTTAGACGTTCCAGGGCAGGAATTTCTGATCCTGATCGGCCGACTGGCTCATTTCTGTTCTTGGGGCCAACTGGGGTTGGTAAAACTGAGCTTGCAAAGTCGCTTGCAGAGTTCTTGTTTGATGATGCGCGCGCGATGATTCGCATCGATATGTCTGAGTATTCTGAGAAGCATTCGGTGGCGCGCTTAGTTGGGGCACCTCCGGGATATGTGGGGTATGAGGAGGGCGGACAACTAACAGAATCAGTCCGTAGGCGTCCTTACTCAGTTGTCCTTCTTGATGAGGTAGAAAAAGCACATTCAGAAGTATTCAATATATTGCTTCAGGTTCTTGATGATGGGCGCCTTACCGATGGGCAAGGACGGACAGTAGATTTCCGAAACACAATTCTTATTCTTACCTCGAATCTAGGATCGCAATACCTTATTGATCTTTCCCTTTCTGAAGAAGAAAAACGCAATTCTGTTATGGTCGAAGTAAGGCAGGCATTCCGTCCAGAGTTCTTAAATCGTCTTGATGAAACGGTGATATTTGATCCGCTCACAAAGTCTGAGTTGGGCCAAATAGTCGATCTTCAGGTGGCACAAATGGCAAATCGATTGGTTTCACGGCGTATCAATCTGGTGGTTGAAGAATCGGGTAGAACCTGGCTTGAAGACCACGGATATGATCCAGCATTTGGTGCGCGGCCACTTCGGCGTCTAATCCAAAAGGAGATTGGAGATCGCTTAGCCGTTTTGTTACTTTCTGGCGAAGTAAATGACGGAGATTCAGTGAAAGTTGAACTCGACTCAGTTAGTGATTCTCTAAGTGTCGGAAAGGACTAAACGTGAGACAATGATGGAGAGAAATTCATTTGGGAGGTGACCCCTTGACGGAGGTGCGCAAGGCACGCGGCGCGTACGGTTCTGGCAAGGCGACTAAGGAATCAATCTTAGTTGCTGCCACAGAACTATTTGGTGAGAAAGGGTATTACGGCTTTTCTCTCCGTGACGTCGCAAAAATCGTTGGGATATCACATCCTGCCGTAATCTACCATTTTCCGACCAAAGAAACGCTCCTTTTTTCTACCGTTGCGCGCTGGCACAAAGTTTTAGGAATTGATTCCGTTCGGGTCAATCCTGGCACGGGTGAAACTGAAGTTGAAAGAATGCCTCAGTTGTATGCCATTGGTATCGCATTATTGAGACTTGGTTCGCGCGAAGATTTCTCACTTTTGGCGCGTTTTGATTCAACGATGGCTACGGAAGCAGTATCTCCTAGCCATCCACTTTTTGACCATTACCAAATGCGGATGTCAGCCCTTCAAGAATTGATTACGGAAAGGGTCATTTCTTTGACGGAAGAGGGCTGGTGTAATCCATTGATGTCGCCAAGTGCAGTTGCAACATCAATGATTTCAAGCTGGTACGGACTTCAGGTTGTTGATGCCCATTCTTCAGGTTTGCAGGATGGGCAAGCCGTGGTGGGTTGGTTGATGGCAACATCTATTCGGTTGCTCAAGGTTGATTCTGAAGGGTTACTTGCGATGGCAGCTGCGGTCCCTGAAGAGCTTGCTGCTCCGTTTCAGCGGGCACTAAAAGTTAATCGGGAACTGAGCGCTTGATTGTTCCGTTTGTTCACGCTTATACCTTAATTAATGCTTCTGGCGAGGTTTTGTCAGAAGGCGGGGCTTTGAGTAAGCCTTTCCAACTGGCTTCGGTTACTAAGTTGATAGTGGCAATGGGTGCTTTGCTTGCTGTGGATAGGCAGCTTTTGGATCTAGATCAGGCGGCGGGTCCGGCTGAGTCTACTATTCGTCACTTGTTAAGCCATGCGTCGGGTCTTGCCTTTGAGGGTGATGGCACTGTCATTTCAGCGCGGGTTGGAAAACGAAGGATCTATTCCAACCAAGGTTATGAGCTTTTGGGTGTGGAACTATCGAATGCTGTGGGCGCTCCAGCTGGAAAATGGATTGAGCGTGAGCTTTTGGCTCCACTTGGCGCACTGCACACGTCCATCGCGGGTTCGTTTGCACATTCGGGTATTTCTACGGCGGCGGACCTTTCTTTGGTGGCTGCAGAGTTGCTTGCCCCAAGGGTCTTGAGCGCTGACGCTGTTGAGCGCATGCAAAGCCCCGCATTTCCCGGTTTACGTGGGGTCCTTCCGGGATATGGTTTTCAAGCAGACAACCTTTGGGGGCTTGGACCCGAAATAAAAGGGACAAAGACTCCGCATTGGATGGCCGCGCAGTCTAGCCCTCAAACATTTGGGCATTTTGGTCAAAGTGGTTCTTTCTTATGGGTTGACCCAGATTCGAAGCAGGCGGGCTTGTTTTTGGGGGATGAACCATTTGGGCCATGGCATAAGGAAAACTGGCCTGTGTTCAATCAAGAACTGATTGATAACTGAGGCAGATTTTCTGCCAAAAGAACGGGGATGCCTTTTCGTAGCTTGTTTGCAGAGGCAATCGTTTCGGCGGCCGCGATATGATGGCGGAAAAGCTCAGCGGTGTGGGGGTGAGCTCCGCGCAGAACACGAAAGTAAAAGGCAAAGGGAATGAAGAACAAAGGTCGCGGTACGGTAGAGGGGCAGCAGCTTCGCCGTAACCGGATAACTAGAATCGCATCCGAGCAGGGGGCTGTGTCTGTTATCGCGCTGGCCGAGGAGTTTGGCGTTTCTGCGATGACAATATATAGGGATGTGGCTGCGCTTGAAGAACTCAGGTTGGTGAACTTAGTCAAGGGCGATGTTCACGCAAGCACGACAGCCAGAAGTGAAGCATCTGCCATATTTCGTATGGAGCAAAACAAGGGGGCGAAAGAAGTTATTGCACGTAAAGCGGCTGCAATGGTGCCGGTTGGGTCGTCAATCATTGTTGATGATTCGACTACCTGTTTGTATCTTCTCGATGAGTTGCTAGAGCAGGGGCCGTATAACGTTATTACCAACTCTCTTCTTGCCGCAAGGCGCGTTAGTCAAAGTCCTGATGCACGTTTACAAATCCTTGGTGGGGAATATGAAAAATGGGCAGATTCGTTGACTGGGTCCCCAGTTCATAATGCAATAAGGGCTCTTAGCGTTGATTTTTGTTTTCTATCCGCGTCTGGGGTTTTAAAGGGTGGTTGTTATCATCCATACTTATCAATGGCAAGCATAAAGTCTGACATGATCAGTGTCGCTGAAACATCAATGCTGTTAGTTGATCACACAAAATTTGATCGGCGAGGGGTGCATAAGTTTGCCGATTTGGCTGACTTTCAAGTGGTCCTGACAGATGGTGGGATTTCGGAAGAAAAGAAGATACAATTACAAGAACTCGGAAACTTGCAGATAGCAAGCTAATTGGTTGGCGGTAATGTAGGTATCCGGGTCATGCTTGTAGATATCTAGTGTGATTTAGGGCTCTACTTCGTGAACCGTTTACTCGTTTCACATAAATGCTTCACATTTTCACATTCGTGGTGCTAGGGTTTACACTACGATGTGAAAATAAATCAGAATTTCACATGAATGCGAGGAAGCGAGAAGATAATGGGGTACCGAATCGTCATTGGCGCGGATTCTGCCGGTGTTGACTACAAAGAAATCATCAAAGCTGATCTTGAGGCCGACGACCGTGTGGATGAAGTCATTGATGTTGGGGTTGCTCCGGGTGAGGATATTGACTATCCCCATGTTGCAGTAAAGGGAGCGAGAATCGTCGCTGCCGGGGACGCAGATCGGGCACTTCTGATCTGTGGGACCGGAATGGGCGTCGCAATTGCTGCCAACAAAGTTCCTGGTATTCGTGCGTCTGTTGCACATGATTCTTTCTCAGTTGAACGCTTGGTGCTTTCGAACAATGCCCAGGTTCTCACCATGGGACAAAGAGTCATTGGCATAGAACTGGCACGCAGGTTGGCAAAGGAATGGCTTGGATACACGTTTGATCCAAGTTCACACTCAGCGCCAAAAGTTGCAGCAATAAGCTCATACGAAAAATAAGATAGAGCGCAAAGACGCACTTAGGAACGTTGGCAACTAAAGCGCCACGTTATTAGATCAGTAAAGGGAAAACATGACACCAGACGGGTTTGCCGAATTTTTCGGCAATATGGATGCATTTTGGATGATACTGGCGTTGGCAGGCGGAGCATTCGGCGCAATGATTGGCGCAAACTATGCTTTTGCCTTCACAGGCGTCACGATTTTACTTGGGTTAGGGGTATTAGCTGGGACAGGTAACTCAGTGGTCCTTGACTATGTTTCATTTGGGCCAGTCTTTGGACCACACATTGCGTTTGCTGGCGGCGCGGCAGCGGCAGCGTATGCCGGAAGCCGGAAGCTTCTAGAAGGCGGTGGCAAAGATGTGAATAGTCCTTTGGCAGGGGTAAATAGGCCAGACGTTCTTTGGGTTGGTGCGCTATTTGGACTTCTCGGATATATCGTTGAGCGCCTCATCGCGTTGATTCCATGGTTTGGTTCCCACACCGATACTGTGGCGCTGACAGTGACGATTTCGGCAGTAGTGGCGCGGATTGCATTTGGTAAGACCCCAATTTTCCATGCTCCAACTAAGGCCACAGAGGATGCACGTTGGCTCGCTTGGCAGGAAAAGCCCGCTCAAATCGCGACTATAGGTGTCCTAGCTTCAGCATTTGCTGCAGGTATTGCAATGATGGTGGGCACTTACATTCTTCCGCTATCTGTTGCAGATGCTAAATGGGTACTCATGTTGGACAACGCTCATGTGCTTCCATTTGCCATTTCAGCAATCACCATTTTCTTCGTTGCAGCTGGGCTCAAAATGCCAGTCACGCACCACATCACGATTACCGCATCAGTTGCAGCAATTGCATTTTGGCGCATATCTGAAAATGGTTTTGTCGGACTTCTTGTTGGGATTCTTTTTGGAACCATTGCGGCATTTGGTGCGCAGCTTTGGGCGAAACTCACCTACTTCCACGGTGACACCCACATTGATCCCCCGGCGGGCATCATTTGGGTCATGAATACTGCAGTGGCTCTATGCGCGCTGCCTTTCGCGTGATCCATTAGATAAGGAAGATAGGGAGAAACATGACTGACGTAGTCTGGCCAGAAAAACTCTACGACGCGTATGTGTTCGACATGGATGGAACCATATACCTGGGCGATGATCTGCTTCCTGGTGCTAAGCGCATGGTGGAGGAACTTCGCAGACGCGGAAAGATAGTTCGTTTTCTCTCAAATAACCCAACTAAGAATCCCGAGCAATACATCGAAAAATTGGAGGCATTAGGCTTACCTACTCCGATTGAAGATGTTGCGAACACGGTGGTTACAACGGTTCGATGGTTGAAACATCACCATCCTGAAGCAACGGTTTTTCCCATTGCTGAACGGCCTCTTATAGATGCTCTTTTAGAGGCCGGAATTCGGATAAGTGACGATCCTAGCGAAATCGACATAGTGATAGCTTCATATGATCGCACGTTCGACTATCAGAAGTTACAAATAGCTTTTGATGCAATTTGGTTCGAAAAGCGTGCATTCTTGATTGCAACAAACCCGGATAGGTTTTGTCCTTTCCCCGGTGGTCGCGGCGAACCGGATTGTGCATCAATCATTGCAGCCATAGAAGCGTGTACCGGGACAAAATGCAGGGAAGTAATCGGTAAGCCGAATCCAGCCATGCTGGAAGAAGCTCTTGGCGACGCCAACCTTGAAAACGTAATCATGGTTGGCGATCGCTTGAGCACTGATATCGCTATGGCCGTGACCACGGGGATTGATTCTGCGATGCCACTTACTGGGGAATCGACCCTCGCAGACGTTGATGCCTTGCGAGCAAATGAGCGGCCAACGTATGTTCTTGATCGCGTTGATCGACTAATACCAGAGTCCATCTGGAGTGAACTTGGATGGACAGAAGAATAAATGCCAAAGCCAATGCTTTAGGTACTCAAAGGAGAGAAATAAATGGTTACACCCGGATACGAAGGCCCATTCCTTCTTGGAATCGACTTTGGCACAGAATCATGTCGTGCAGCGATTTTTGATCTAAGGGGAATGCCGATTGGTTTTGCGGCCACTCCATATCCAACGTCGCTTCCCAAACCGGGGCGTGCCGAACAGTCGCCTGTAGATTGGTGGAATGCCCTTGTTGCATCGGTTCGCAAAGTTTTGAATGAAACTGGCGTTCCTGCCAGGCATATTGCAGGAATGTCATACGACGCAACCACCATGACTGTTGTTGCCATGGATGAGAAAGGCGTTGAACTTCGCCCTGCCATTATGTGGATGGACGTTCGTGCAACAGAGCAGTCGGCCAGGGCTGAAACCATTGAGCATTGGGCCCGCGACTACAACGGTGGCGGCACAATGCCCGCAACTGCAGAGTGGTATCCGTTCAAAGCAGCTTGGCTTCGTGAAAATGAACCAGAGATTTACCGCGAAGCCTATCGCCTTGTTGATGCACCAGACTGGTTGACATTCAAACTCACAGGTGAGTGGACAGTCAACATCAACTCAGCAGCTGAGCGCATGTATTACAACCGGGACAAGGGTGGATGGCCAGTAGAGTTCTACGAACATATTGGTTGTGGCGATGTCTTTGAAAAGCTTCCAGAACGCGTTACTGACCTTGGAACGCCTGTTGGCGGACTGCTTCCAAGCGTGGCGCATGAACTAGGTTTGATTCCAGGAATCCCGGTTGCACAAGGCTGCGCTGATGCTTGGGCTGGTCAGATTGGCCTCGGCGTTGTACAACCTGGAAAGACGGCAGTCATCACCGGGTCGTCCCACGTGATTTCGGGTCAGTCAGCAGCCCCGCTAAGTGGACCAGGATTTTTTGGTGGATTCACCGACTCAGTCATCAGGGGGCAATATACGGTTGAAGGTGGTTTAGTTTCATCGGGATCTGTGCTGAAGTGGTTTAAAGACAACTTTGCCCGCGATGTCGTCATGGCGGCTGAGCGCCTTGGCCTCAATCCGTATCGCATCCTTGACGAACGCGCGGCTGCTATTCCCGTGGGTTCAGATGGCCTGATTATTAACGAATACTTCCAAGGTAATAGAACGCCATACACTGATTCGAAGGCCCGCGGATACATTGGTGGCCTTACTTTGGGAACAACCCCTGAACACATGTATAGGGCAATCCAAGAGGCCGTCTGCTATGGCGTTGCCCATAACCTTCGGACTTTCAAAGCATCCGGGTTTGAAGCAACTGAGTTGGTTGCTTGTGGTGGTGCCACAAACTCACGTGACTGGATGCAAATGCATGCAGACGTGACTGGACTTCCTGTGACACTTACCGAAGTTGGTGACGCTGTTGTTCTTGGCTCATGCATGCTGGCAGCGGTTGGTAGTGGCCAATACGAATCAATCCAAGACGCCGCACGCAACATGGTGCACGAAAAGGAACGCATTGAACCGCGTCTTGATGTGCACGAAGAATACAAGTTCTACCTGCAGCAGTACATGGATCAGTATCCACAGGTCCAAGAGTTGTCGCATCGTATGGTAGACCACTTGGCGTAAAAACCGACAAATACTGAAAAGAATGAGGAAGTAATGACACCAAAGCTAATAAAGCAGGCATTGGAAACCGCGGACGAAACACGAGAAATAGTGTTCGATTCTGGTGCCGTGCACGAAACTGGTCCAGTATTTGCGCGTACATTTCCGGGAATGACCGCGATTGTTGTTGCTGATGAAAATACGTATGCTGTGGCCGGTCAGGCTGTGGTGGATTCACTTGCGGATGCTGGGGTTCCCATGACTACCCCATATGTGTTCCCCGGCATCCCTACTCTCTACGCAGGGTATGACAACGTTGAACTTTTGCGCGAACACTTAGCGCCACTAGAAAACACAATCGTGTGTTCTATTGCCGCAGGGACTCTAAATGACATTGCGAAGCTTGCGTCTGGGGAACTTGGCCGGGAGTACATGAATGTATGTACGGCCGCATCCGTTGACGGCTATGCATCTTTCGGGGCGTCAATTTCAAAAGATGGTTTCAAGATAACCAGAGAATGCCCTGCGCCAGCAGCACTGATTGTTGACATGGATATTGTGGTAGATGCGCCAATGCGGCTCACTGCGACCGGATATGGTGACTTGATTGAAAAGGTGCCAGCGGGCGCTGACTGGATTTTGGCTGATGAGTTGGATATTGAAACGATCGATCCTTACATTTGGTCATTAGTTCAAGGTCCCTTGGGGCACGCATTAGATGACCCGCAGGCAATTGCCGACCATGACCCAGAAAAAATCGGTGCCCTTGCTGAAGGCAACATCATGTCTGGACTTGCCATGCAGGCAATGCAATCTTCACGTCCAGCATCAGGCGCTGGACACCAGTTCTCTCACGTCTGGGAAATGCAGGGGCATGGTTTGGACTGGGAGCCACCACTTTCACATGGATTCAAAGTGGGCATTGGAACTGTGGCGTCTTGCGCGCTTTGGGTAGAAGCGCTGAAAATTGATATGAATGCTTTAGATATTGAAGCGATTGTTGCCGGGGCCCCCAGTGATGAAGAAGTTACGGAACGTGTGCGCACTGCACTTGAACCAAGGATCGCTGATGAAGCCGTTGTGCATTCGGTGAACAAGAATCTTCAAGGCGACCAGCTTAGGGAACGAATCAAAGCAATCCAGGGTGCGTGGCCGGTGATTGCTGAGCGCGCAAAGGAACAGTTAATTTCTCCTGAGGACGCTGCGCTAAGGCTTGATACGGTCGGTGCACCTTCACATCCGGGAGCCATCGGTATTGATTGGGATCGCTTCCGTCGGACTCACTTCCAGGCACAGATGATTCGACCGCGGTACACCATCCTTGATTTATTGACGGATATTGGCATGTTGGAAACCGTCGTAGACAAGCTTTTCTCTGCGGACGGATATTGGGGCAATCGCGGCCCCGAAAACTATAAAAACTTGGCATTTTAGTGAGGAAAAATGAGTAACGACTTCGATAGTTCTTTTGTTATTGGAATCGACTTTGGGACGCTTTCCGCGCGTGCAGTAGTTGTGCGCGTGAGGGATGGACAGATAGTTGGCGAGGGGGTCAGTGAGTACGCCCATGGTGTGATGGACACCGTGCTTTCAGCAGGGGATGGGCGGGAACTTCCCCCCGACTTCGCTTTGGAAGTTCCAGCAGACTATATCGAGTCCATGGCGACGGCCGTAAAAACTGCGGTTCAGGATAGCGGAGTTGAGCCGGGTTCAATAGTTGGCCTTGGTTTGGACTGTACATCTTCAACGGTTGTCGTGACTGATAGTGATGGGGTGCCTCTTTGTGAAAAACCTGAGTTCGTCAATGAGCCTCATGCTTACATCAAGCTATGGAAACACCACGGGGGCGCTGACCAAGTAGCACGAATTGTTGCTTTGGCGAAGGAACGCGGGGAATCTTGGCTTGATAGGTTTGGCGGCACTTTGTCCTCAGAGATGCTGACGCCTAAAGCATTGGAGACCCTAGAAAAGGCACCAGCCGTGTACGAAAGCGCGGATGAGATCCTTGACGTTCTAGATTGGTTGACATGGAAACTAACCGGAAATTTGGTGTATTCCGCAAGCGATTCGGGCTATAAACGCCTGTATCAAGATGGAAAATATCCAACGCGTGAGTTCCTAAGTGCGTTGAATCCTGACTTTGCTGACGTTTTCGAAAAGAAGATGAGCCACGAAGTAATTGAGCTTGGGCAAAGCGTTGGCGGCCTAAATACTCAGTTCGCAGACCTTTTGGGTTTACCTGAGGGGATAGCTGTCGCAACTGGGAACATTGATGCGCACGTACATGCCGCTTCGGTGAATGCTGTTGAACCTGGCCAGCTTACAGGGATTATTGGGACTTCTACATGTTGGGTTTTGCCGGCAGAAAACCTCGAAAAAGTTCCCGGTGTTTTTGGGGTAGTAGACGGCGGAATAAGTGAAGGCACGTGGGGGTATGAAGCTGGGCAAAGCGCGGTCGGTGACATGTTCGCGTGGTTTGTTGATAATTGTGTGCCTGAAAGCTATGTAGAAGAGGCAAAGTCGCGGGATTTGAACATTCATGACCTGCTGACTGAGAAGGCTGCTGCGCAAGAAATTGGTGAGCATGGTCTTGTTGCACTTGACTGGTGGAACGGCAACAGGTCGATACTGGTTGACTCAGATCTAACTGGGCTACTTATTGGTCAAACACTGGCAACGAAACCTGAAGATCAGTACCGGGCGTTACTGGAATCTACTGCTTTTGGGGCGCGCGTCATTATTGAAAACTATGAAGAGCACGGCGTGAAGGTGGATGAGATTAGGGTTGCTGGCGGTCTACTAAAGAATCATTTCTTTATGCAGATGTATGCCGATGTAACGCGCCGTCCTTTAGCTGTCGCTACTGTTGAACAAGCGGGTGCACATGGCAGCGCGGTTTTTGCTGCCCTAGCTGCCGGAGAATATCCCTCGCTGAGGGATGCATGCGCGGCGATGGGTGGCGTGATCGAAAATGCGTATATTCCAAATCAAGAGGCCTCGGCTAGATATGACGATCTTTATAAGCATTATTTGAAGCTCTACGACTTATTCGGCAGAGACGGCGACATGATGCATGATCTGAAACGATTGCGCCGTGAAGGCATGGAGCGGCGCCGCGCGAAGAAACAATAGATCCTTCACTAGCAAACTGCTGGGGAAACCTGAACGTTTTTTCGGCCTCGAAAAGCGAAGCTGCACGTTCACACAAACGTAATGTGACGTGAAATAACGGGTGTTACGCTCGAATAAGCCAGGTAAATGAACGGGATTCCCCAGCCCATTTGTGGAAGCAGTGGGAGGCATCGATGGTGATCTTTGATCGCAGGGCCTCAATGATTTCCTCATGCGTTTGGCAATGCCGCAGATAAATGGACGCCAAGAAAGGACAAAACTATGCAGACAATAGAAGCTGATGTTGTCGTCGTTGGTGGCGGATCAACAGGTACGGGTGTGGTTCGAGATTTGGCGATGCGCGGTTTTAGGGCCGTGTTAGTTGAGCGCGCTGACCTTGGGCAGGGCACAACTGGTAGGTTCCACGGATTGCTGCATTCTGGGGGACGCTACGTTGTATCAGACCCAGAGTCAGGAACTGAATGCGCTGAAGAAAATACTATTCTCAAACGTATTCAGCCAGACGCGATTGAAGACACTGGTGGCTTGTTTGTCACCACACCATATGACAGCGAGGAGTTTGCGGATGGCTATGTTGCTGCTTGCGTAGCTGCGAAAGTACCAGTTTCAGAGATTTCGGTTGCTGAAGCATTGAAGCGGGTACCACGGTTGCATCCAAAAACGAAGCGTGCCTTCGCGGTTGAAGATGGGACTGTTGATGGGTGGAAGCTAGTTTGGGGCGCGGTTCGTTCAGCCCAAGCGTATGGTGCAAAGATTCTCACCTATCATCAGGTGAGCGAAATTGAACACAAAGATGGTCAGGTTTGTGCAGTCACGGCGCGTAATCTTCGCAGGGGAGAAGACATTCGGATTGAATGTCAGTTTGTTCTAAACTGTGCAGGCCCGTGGGCTGGCAAGATTGCGCAGATGGCAAAATGCCACGGAGTTGATGTGGTGCCGGGCGCCGGAATCATGGTTGCAATGAATCACCGCCTGACGCAAACCGTTATCAATCGCTGTATTTATCCTGCTGACGGAGACATTATTGTCCCGGCTCATCCTGTCTGCATTATTGGGACCACTGACCAGAAGATGGATGATCCAGATAATCTGCCGATCCCACGTGAACAGGTTCAACAGATGTTGGATGCGGGGGAGGAAATGATTCCTGGGTTCCGTGAGGCCAGGGCCATTCATGCTTGGGCTGGGGCACGTCCTCTCATCCGTGACACCCGTGTCAGTGCCACCGACACCCGCCATATGGCTAGGGGAATGCAGGTTGTTGATCATTTGGAACGTGATGGCGTCAAAGGCCTTTTGACTATTGCAGGTGGAAAACTCACCACTTACCGGCTCATGGCTGAGCGAATCGTTGACCAGATGTGTGAACAGATGGGTGAAACCAGAGCATGTAAGACTGCAGATGAAGCGGTGCCTGGGTCAGAAAGTGGCCGCATGTATACGCTTGATCGGCGTCTTTCAGAGGTGGAAAGCACTGGAACCGCCCCTGGAAGTGAACAGATTATTTGCGAATGTGAGCTCATAACTAAGTCAAAACTTGAAGCTGCTATGGAGGGCCTAGGCGAGTTCACTCTTGATGATGTTCGCAGGCAAGTGCGCCTTGGCATGGGGACCTGCCAAGGTGGATTCTGCGCGTCGCGAGCCGCAGGCATTGCCCATGAGGCCGGGAAGATTGATGCTGGTGGCGCAGGCGAACTATTGCGCAAGTTCATGGAGCACAGATGGATTGGTCTTTGGCCCATTCTTTATGGGCGCCAAGTGCGCCAGTGTGCGCTTGATAACTGGATTTACGAGGGGACATTGGACATCGAACACCTCCCCGTAGCTAAGACATCTGATGATAAAGCACTTGCAAATGGAGAGGTGGGGTAGCGATGAGAGACGTAGTAGTCATTGGCGCGGGACTCGCTGGATTGTCTGCAGCGGCGCGGTTGGCAGGGGCCGGGTTGAGCGTCACATTGGTGAACCAAGGGATAGGCGGACTCAGCCTCGGCCAAGGCACTATTGACGTAATGGGATACAGTCCAGAGTTAGTGAAAAGTCCACTAAAAGCGGTTGATTCTGCTGCAAAAACACACCCGTATTCTCATTTCACGGGCGAAGAAATGCGCAAGGCTCTTCTGTGGATCAAAGCAGTCATGGGTGACAACCTTCTGGCTGGTGACGGTGAAACTAACCTGATGCTTCCAACTGCCGCCGGAGTGCTGCGGCCAACCGCTCTTGCACAACCATCAATGATGAACGGAGCGCCATCGAAAGACCGAAAATACCTGATTGTGGGATTGAAACGGTTGAAGGATTTCTATCCAAGCCTTGTTGCCGAAAATCTGTCACTTTATAAGGACGAGGCCGGAGCTTCGATCGCGGCGCGCTCTGCTTACATTGATCTTGAGGTTCGCCCAGGTGAACAAGACACGTCAGCACTGAACTTTGCCAGAGCCCTTGATAACGCTGAGGTTCGCCAAGACCTTGTCATGAAACTGGCACCACTTGTCGAAGATGGCGAGACCGTTGGGCTTCCCGCTGTTCTCGGAATCAAAGACCCACTTGCTTGGTGGGACCTCGAAGAACGCCTAGGGCACCCAATCTTCGAAATACCGCTGCCACCACCCAGCGTGCCTGGGATGAGACTAGGTGAGAAACTACTTGACTTAGTCAAATCAAAATGCCGCGTCATGAATGGCTCCGCCATTACTGGTTTTGAAAGCCAAAACGGAGAGATCACCGCCGTCATTGCAGGAAGCGCTGGCAGAGCCACCCGCCTGGAGGCGCGCCAATTCGTGCTTGCAACAGGCGGCTTTGAATCTGGCGGCCTAGTGATGGACTCTTATGAGAACGTCACCGAACCTATCTTCGGCTTACCCGTTGAAGGCCAAAGCGATGAACCTTTCAACAGCCAATACTGGGATAGCGATCAAGCCGCTTTCCTAATGGGTTTACAAGTAGATAACGAAATGCGACCGCTTGCGGGCGGAAAACCTGCATACCCGAACTTGCGGGCAATCGGTGGGTTATTGCCTGGGGCCACCCGGTGGAGGGAAAAGTCTGGCGATGGAATTGCTGTCATTAGCGCACTTCGCGCCGCAGATGCAATAGGAGGAAAAGATGAGTGAAAAAGTACTGATTGACCTCGACTCACTGGGGATGCGTGCCAGCCTTGATGCTTGCGTAAAGTGCACAATCTGTGAAACACAATGCCCAGTCGCGCGCGTAACACCACTGTTCCCAGGTCCGAAGTTTGTAGGCCCACAAGCGGAAAGGTTCCGTGGGGCCTCGACAATATCCGTTGACAACTCAATTGATTACTGTTCATCTTGCGGAACTTGCACCCTTGCTTGTCCGCAAGGCGTGAAAGTGGCTGAAATCAACCACCACGCGCGAACCGCAATGAAAGAGCAACAGGGCACTCCGCTGCGCGACAAACTTATCTCTCGCACCACGCTAATGGGAGCCGTAATGACCCCGGTTGCGCCCATCGCTAACTGGGTTCTACGGCAAAAACCTCTTCGCGTGTTGGTTGAGAAAGTCATTGGAATCCACCGGGACGCGCCAATGCCAGTGGCTGACGGGCGGACATTTGAGGGGTGGTTCAAGCGGCATACGCCACTTGCCGGGTCTGGCACCAAAGGGCAAGTCATCTTCTTCCACGGATGCGCGGGACAATATTTTGAAGTCGAAACGTCCATCAAATCCGTGCAAATCCTGGAGCACTTGGGCTATGAGGTTTTGGTGCCAAAGCAAGGATGTTGCGGTTTGGCTTTGCAATCAAATGGCCAATATGACGGCGCGCGTAAGTATGTTTCCCGCCTGACAGACCAGCTTCGCTCAGTGAACAGGGACGCCCCTATTGTGACCGCGTCAGGTTCATGTGGTGGCATGTTGAAGCATGAGGCGCGCGAAATTCTTGGCGTAGAGGATGACGGACTGAAGGATGTCGGAAGCAGAGTGTGGGACATTTGTGAGTTCCTTCTTGACCTTCAAGACCGCGGGGAGTGGGACGAAGAACTAACACGATTTGACGCCACAATCCCATACCACCAGCCATGCCAGTTGAAATCGACAGGCATCGGAATGCCAGCCATCCACTTACTTGAGTTGATACCTGGCGTAAAAGTGGTTGAATCCAACCAGCCCTGTTGCGGAATCGCAGGGACATATGGGCTGAAAAAAGAGAAGTACGACATTGCCCAAGCCGTTGGGAAACCCGTGTTTGACTTCATCAAAAAAACCAACTCAGACCTTGCCGCGTGCGATACGGAAACGTGCCGTTGGCAGCTTCGAACTGCCACAGGCGCAAATGTTGTGCATCCAATCTGGGTGTTGCACAAAGCTTTAGGGATCTAAGGTACTTAATCAGGCCATTGGTTGACGTTGACATTACTGCGCATTTTCAACGTCAACCAATGGCCTGATTTTTGTTTGTATAGCGCGCTCACTTCTTACGGACCCTGTTCGCGTGCCTAACCTTGTACTGCAGTTTGTACTCTGCGTATTAATGCTTTTATGTTTGCGTGGTTGAAGGGCTGGTCCGGTCCCGGCGGCCCTCCTGTCGACATGAAGTGTGGTCTGGCCGGTGAGAAAACTAGCAAGCCGGTGACCTATGGGCCACCGGGCAGGCATGAAACTCACCGGCTGCGATTGAACGGTGGGTCTACTGTGGGTTTACTGCGGGCTGTGATCGAGCGAGCGAGTTTTCCGTCGTACGAGTGGGGGATTTCGTGACTGTGAGTGGGCGGGGTTGCTGGGTGTGATCTGAGGAAAACTACACAGATGTTGTTCTTGATTGTTTTGAAACAAACAGAGTGATCAGTGGTCCTTAAAACGTAAAAACGCTTGAGTGTTATGAAAAAGTGAGCTCCGACAAAAGGGCTTCAAATGTGGATGAAACCGGCGCAAGATTGCTGTCATGTCACGCAATCGTATACCTTTCGAAGAGAACCCAACCGTTGAACTATCCCTTTACACTGGCGCATTCGCAGTGCCCACCTGGAATGTCCACAAAGACTGTGTGACTGAGCTTGGAGCCAATCTCTACACGCCTTATCAAACTAGCTACTGGGTGGGAAGCCAACTGAACTGGGGTGCCAAACTGGCATCCTCTAGGACGGCGGTGATTTGTCAAGGTACCCAACTTGCAGGGTTTGTCGGCTTAATGGATGACGGTTGCATTGATCAAATTGCGGTTGCTCCTGAAATGTCTCGGCGAGGCCTTGGGACAGTTCTACTGGCATGGGCAATCCGAGAAGCACTTTTTGATGGTATGGAGGAAGTTTTCACAGTGGCATCACCTCTGGCAAGGCCCCTATTTCAAAAGCTGGGTTTCATTATTGAGAAGGAACTTCGGATGGAAATACATGGAACACGCATAAAGTCGTATTCCATGTCCCTTGATTTGCTTTCTAAATGTATCGAACAAGCCGATTCAATAGAGTCTTTAGTGCCCGACTTAGATTTGAAAATAAACGCGAAACCCCATCAAAAGATGGGTTTTTGGTCGCGTAAGTGGCGCGTTACTTGTCAAAACGCCGCATGATTTTTGCAACTGCCGGGGTGTTGTCTACAAGGCCCGGTTTGGAAGCAATGAAGCCAGAAATAAATAGTGGCACTGAGCAGCAGGCTAATCCCCACAATATTGGCGGCCAAGAGCCGATAGCTGAATAGAGGACTCCTACTAAAAACGGTCCAGCGGCAGCAAGAAGATATCCGTATGGTTGCACAAAAGCGGCTAGTGCCGCGGTTACCTCGGGCGCTCTTGTTCTTTCAATGATTAGTGTCAGTGCTGTTGGGAAGCAAAATCCAGAAATGCTGAGGCAAGTGGACCACAGCCAGGGAGCCGTTAGCGGTGACAATGCAAGACCACCGTATCCAACTACAAGAAGAAGTGAGAAAAACACGATGCTGACCAGAAGTGTCTTAGGTTTTCTGATGATGCGGGGCATTATCAGGCCCCCTGGTATTCCTCCCACCGACACTATTGCAACCATCAGTGAAGCAGAAGACGCGGCCATTCCGCCATCACGGTAGATTTGGGCTAGCCAACCGAACTGGATGTATGCCTGTGTTGATTGAAGTCCAAAGAAGATCATGAGGGCGATGGCTGTACTTGATCGCAATAGAGCTCTAGCTGGGATTTTTTGTTGAACTACTTGGCCCCCGCCAGAGGTTTTCCATTTTCTGCCCACCTGCCACCAGGAAATGGCTGCAATGAATGCGACTATGGTCCATACTCCAAGGGCAAGTTGCCAGCCACCCCAGCGCGTCAGTGGATCGGCGACAAGGGAAGGAAGTAATGCACCAGTACCTAAACTGGTTGTGTAGATCGTAGCCATCCGGGTAGGTGCGGATGGAAAAGCCAGGCGGATAAAAGCTGGTAAGACGACATTTCCGATTGCCATTCCAGCCAAGGCGCAAAGCGTTAGGAAAAGGAATGGAATCCATGATGAGACAAAAACGCGCAGTAATGATCCAAGAACGATTGCCGCGCTAGAGAGCCCCAACGCTCCGACCGGACCCAATTTAGACACTATTTTTTGTGCCATGAGACCGACCAGCGCGAAACTGAGCCCCGGAACGGCTGTGAGTATTCCAGCTTCGGTTGAGCCGATCCCCAGACTATTACTTAGTTCCTGAAGTACTGGGCCAACTGCGGTCGCTGCGGGACGCAAGACTGCCGCAGTGGACACAACCGCAAGTAATCCCAGCCATGCAGGCTTAAAGGAAAGAGAAGCCAAGCCGTCAGCCTAAAGTCTCTACATAAAGATCAACCGACATGGTGTGAAGCTCATTCGGTTGAAGTAAGACCCTGCCCACGTTCTCATTTCCGGGGCAAATCTGTAGATAATGGTCCCAGCCAACTTCAGACCCGTCTTCAATAATGGCTTTCTCCCATGGTGTCCAAAATCGGGTAGTGGATGAACCGAACTTTGCGATTGACATTGCCATTCTGCCGCGCGGGTCAATGATTTGGATTGGATCTTGCGTAAAAACCAAACTGTTTGTTGGGCCAACAAAAGTGAGGTCATCATAAATTTGTTTCTCACGGCCACCTTCAGATTCTTTGAAAGAAGCCATGGCGATACCCTCGATCTGGACATCCTTGATGTCGCCCACAAACAGGTTAAACGCGATTTCTTCCTCAACCGTCGTTGGCTGGGTGCCAGTGTTTCGAACTGACAATGACAAAGTTAGGTGTGAAGCAAAAATCATTTCGAAATACATGGACAAACCTGGCAACGTGTTTTCGAAGACTAGACCTGGAACCCCAAACGTGGATCGTCGATCTGTCAGATGCCAACTTTCCACTGTACTGCCATCGGCTGCTCTTACTGTTGCGCTGATTCCACTCTTTGTAAAATGCGAATCATCTATCAAAGTTACCAAACCGTGGGGTGTCCATTGTTTGATGGTTCCGTTGCGGAGTACTTGAAGTGCACTACCGTGAGCTTCTAGGGTTACCAACTCGCCATGGGTCATACCTATACCCTAGAGGTTTTCTTACGAATACACCTATTCGCGGGTATCCACAGAGTTTTCCACATTGCATTGAGGGATATTTCACGTAATTTTTCCACATGTGGATTTTTGGTTGCTGTCACTGAAATTTTGTAGAAAGAATTGTCGCCCACTGCGGTGGCGCATGTCGGAAAATGTGCTAGAAGACGTGTTGAACTGCAGCGAAAGAGCAGGCTTTTTTGCGGATGCTTTGGAGTGGGTAAGCCATAGATCAGTGCAGTTTTCTACCGATCAACGTGTTACATGACTGTTGTAAAACTGTTTAGATACCGGTTTTATCCACAGACTGGGCAAAATCTGTGGGTATCTTAAGTCTGTGTTTCTTTACGAGGCGAGGTGTCGTTTTGATTCCCTCGTCCGGCGTTCCGTTCGGATGGTAATTTTTCGAGCACGCTTGTCACCCACGGTTAATACGTAATTTCATGAGGCGGAACTCACATAAAACAGGAATAGAGCCCATATGTGGGAAAAGTCGCTTGAATCTAGAAAGGTTCATCCACTCATGGTCGCTAGTCTGAGAATGCAAGCTGAAAATGGAGGTGCCATGTCTTGGCGACAGGATGTACGAAACGTCGCGATTGTGGCGCACGTTGATCACGGCAAAACAACATTAGTTGACGCGATGCTGTGGCAGTCGGGTGCCTTTTCTAGTCACCTGAATCCCGACGCGACCACGGAACGCGTTATGGATACTGGCGACCTTGAGCGGGAAAAAGGTATTACCATCCTGGCCAAAAACACTGCCGTCAGGTATAAGCGTGTTGGTGGGGAAGCTGGGGAAGGTACCGGCGACGAAATCGTCATCAACGTCGTTGACACCCCTGGTCACGCGGATTTTGGTGGCGAGGTCGAACGGGCATTGTCCATGGTCGACGGTGTGGTCCTTTTAGTGGATGCCTCCGAGGGTCCGTTGCCTCAAACGCGGTTCGTTTTGCGTAAGGCTTTAGAAGCCCGGCTGAAGGTAATGCTGGTGGTAAACAAAGTGGACCGCCCCGATTCGCGCATTGAAGAGGTCGTCCAAGAAACAACAGATCTTTTGTTGTCCTTGGCTGATGATTTGGTGGAACAAGGCGTTGACATTGATCTTGATCAAGTTCTCGATTTCCCAGTCGTCTATGCTTCAGCGAAAGCCGGACTGACTTCCCTTTCACAGCCGATGGATGGTGAACTTCCTGATAGCGACATGGTGCCGTTGTTCGAAACGATTTTGGATACTGTGCCGGGACCAGAATATGAAGAAGGCGCACCTTTCCAAGCTCAGGTCACAAACTTGGATGCTTCACCGTTCCTTGGTCGCTTGGCGCTTATACGCATTCACAACGGAACTTTGCACCGCGGGGACCAGGTGACATGGGTTCGCTCGGACGGTTCTCAACAAAATGTCAGAGTCACTGAACTGCTTCGCACTGAAGGCTTAGAGCGTCAACCTGCCACCGAAGCCCATGCGGGTGACATCGTCGCAATCGCTGGAATCCCAGAAATTACCATCGGTGATTCACTGGTTGACGTAGAAGATCCAAGGCCACTGCCTCCAATACATGTTGACGAACCCGCCATTTCGATGACTATTGGAATCAACACCTCGCCAATGGCAGGTCGCGTCAAGGGCGCAAAGGTGACGGCGCGGGCTTTGAAAGACCGCCTCGACCGCGAACTAATTGGTAACGTCTCACTTCGCATTGAGCCAACTGAACGCCCGGATGCGTGGGAAGTGCAGGGGCGCGGCGAGCTTGCCCTTGCAATCCTCGTGGAACAAATGCGGCGTGAAGGATTTGAAATGACCGTGGGGAAACCGCAGGTCGTTACACGTGTGATTGACGGAAAAACTGTGGAACCGATGGAGCGTCTTACCATCGATATTCCAGATGAATATTTGGGTGCAGTGACCCAGCTTCTAGCTGCCCGCAAAGGTCGCATGGAAACTATGGCCAACCAGGGGACCGGTTGGGTGAGGTTAGAGTTTTTGGTGCCAGCGCGTGGTCTGATTGGGTTCCGCACAAAGTTCCTGACAGAAACGCGTGGAACCGGCGTGCAGTCTTCGATTTTTGACGGTTATGAGCCCTGGCACGGCGTCATCGAACAACGCACCACAGGATCCATAGTTGCTGACCGTGCTGGGCAAGCAACACCGTACGCAATGCTGGGCCTTCAAGAACGCGCCTCATTTTTTGTGGAGCCTGGTTCAGAAGTTTACGAGGGACAGGTTGTTGGCGAGAACCCGCGCCATGAAGACATGGATGTAAACATTACGCGTGAGAAAAAACAAACTAACACGCGTTCTGCAACAGCAGACGTCTATGAAACACTCACGCCACCGCGCAAACTAACACTTGAAGAGGCACTTGAGTTTGCCTCGGACGACGAATGCGTTGAAGTGACAGCAGAGTCAGTGAGAATCCGGAAGGTTTTCTTGAACGCCCAAGACCGCTTCAAGATCGCGGCGCGAAAGCGTCGGCAAGAACAATAAACGCCTAAAAGGAGCGCTTTTCAACCAGTTTGCCGGTCATCATCTGCGAAGCTTCAACGCGAACATCACCGCGTTTGGCGCGAATGAGGACATAATGAACATCGACTTCGAGAACTTCGCCAAGTGCATCGTGCACCCCGTCAGGGGCCCGATAGCGCACAACTGCGCGGTCACCGGGTTGCCAGCTCATCCATGGAAGTGGGGGTATGTTCATAGTGGTCTTGAGTGTACCTGGGGCGGTCGATCGGCAATAATAGACCGGTCAAGGATGGAGGAAAAATGACGTACGTAATCGCAGAACCATGTGTGGATGTGAAGGACCGTGCCTGCGTAGATGAATGTCCTGTGGACTGCATTTATGAGGGGAAGCGTTCGCTTTATATCCACCCGGAAGAATGTGTGGACTGCGGTGCTTGTGAACCTGTGTGCCCAGTTGAGGCCATTTTCTATGAGGATGATGTGCCACCCCAGTGGTCGGACTATTACCGGGCCAACGTGGAGTTCTTTAAGGATATTGGTTCACCGGGCGGCGCTCAGCGGACAGGCGTTCTTGACTTTGATCACCCCGTGATTGAAGCTGTGGAGCCGCGCTGATGACGCATTTGCCCAGGCCTCTGGGCCTTCCTGACTTCCCATGGGACACGCTCGCGGCCGCGAAGGCGCTTGCCAGTTCCCATTTGGACGGGATAGTTGACTTGTCAGTTGGCACGCCCGTAGATGTGACGCCAGCGGCAGTGCAACGTGCGCTTTGTGAGGCGGCCGATTCGCCAGGTTATCCGCCTGTGGTCGGGACAGATGCAGTGCATAGGGCTATGCATGAGTGGCTTTCGAATCGGGGCATGATTAATCTTCCTGACAGGGGGCTTATTCCAACGACTGGGTCAAAGGAAATGGTGGCGTGGCTGCCAAAGCTTCTTGGTGTTCGCCCTGGGGACAAAGTTTTGTTCCCGGAGGTCGCGTATCCGACGTACCACGTGAGCGCTGTTTTGGCTGGGGCGCAGCCTGTCCCTGTTGACCCGGAAGACCTGAGTGCATGGCCAGATGACGCTACTTTTGTGTGGCTAAACTCTCCAAGCAATCCAACTGGCGCTGTCATGTCCGCAGAGGCGACGCGTGCTTGCGTTAGATGGGCGCGCCAGCGCGGCGCCGTGCTAGCAGGGGATGAATGCTATGCAGAGCTGCCGTGGGCGCCTGAGTATGTGCAAGGCGGGGTTCCTTCCTTGTTGTGGGATGATGTTTGCGAGGGCGACCCAAGCGGGCTTTTGGTTCTCTATTCGACATCTAAGCAGTCAAACATGGCGGGGTATCGCGGCGCGGTCTTGTGCGGTGATCCAGAGCTAGTTGACACTGTAGTTGAGGGTAAGAAACATGCTGGTTTTATGACTCCAGCCCCCGTTCAAGCGGCTATCGCAGCGGCTTTGACGGATACCCAACAGATTAGCTTTCAGCGCGGCGTTTATGGGGCGCGAAGGCAAATCTTGGCAGACGCTGTGGCATCCGTCGGACTTTCCACATATGAAAGAAGCGAAGCCGGACTCTATTTGTGGCTGACCGCCCCAGATGGGTTTGCTTTTGGGGAACAAAATGGTGAAGCTCCAAATAAGGGGCGGAAGCTGGTGGACTGGTTCGCGCGCCTTGGCATCTTGGTTGCCCCTGGTGATTTCTATGGTGAAAAGTCCAAAGACCATGTTCGTATGGCTTTGACAGGGACTGATGAGCGGGTAAACGCGGCGGCCCAAAGGCTGCGCGAGGCTGCCTAGTTTCCTCCAGTTAGCCGGCTGAACGCTCCTTTGATGCGCGCCGACAACTTAGTATTGGCCGGAATCTGATCAGCTGGTGTTTCTTTTTGATTCGAGTGCGCCTCGCGCAAAACGTCTTGAGGTCTTATCTCCATGAGACGTTCGCCCGCCAAGATTCTTTCGATCGCAGAAAGGAACTGCTCAATGGGTGCATCCTTCGTGAGGAAAGCGTGGGCACCAGCAGCGTAAGATCGCCGGTATGAGTCGTTGTGCTCAAAGGACGTCATCATGATGATCTTGACATCGGGATACTGGTTGTGGATTTTCTCGGCAGCACTCACCCCATCTAGTACAGGCATGTCTATGTCAAGCATTGCTATTTCAGCTGGTTGCTTCCCAAAGGCAAGCAGCGCTTCTTCACCATTATCTGCCTGTGCAACTATTTCAAGGGACTCTTGAGCGCTCAGCATCTTCGCCATTTCCTCCCGAAACCAAACATCGTCGTCTGTCAGTACAATCCTTGTTTTCGCTGTCATTGGGTTCTCCATTTCTAACTGTGACCTTCAATAACCATTATTAGGGAAGGGACAAAAGAAAAATAGACTAACAAATGTATATATAGTATTTTGCCGATTTTTAGTGTATAGGAGAGAGCGAATATTCCGTCTGGACTGCGGCGGAGGAAAGCGCTGGGGCTGGTGAGCGTTAGACTCGATGCATGAGTGAGCAAACAGCTGTTGTCCTTGGAACTGGGGCGTGGGGGACCACATTCGCACAAGTTCTTGCAGATGCAGGCCATGAAGTCATGATTTGGGGGCGGAACTCTGCTGTTGTTGATTTCATCAATGACGGCGAAAACCCGTCCTATCTGCCGGGGATAATGCTTCCAAATAGGGTTCGTGCGACAGCGGATATCGACCAGGCCATGGCAACTAATCCGACCTTGGTCGTGGTTGCTGTTCCTTCCTATGCAGTGGAGGAAGTAGTGTCCAGCGTTCGGGTTGCAGACACGGATGCAACTTTGGTTTCACTGGTCAAAGGCATCGATTTAGAGACTTACCACACTATGGTTCAGGTGATTGCTGACGCAGCAAATGTTCCTGACGATCGTGTGGTCGCTATTTCGGGCCCGAACCTGTCCCGAGAAATCGCCGAACGTCAACCGGCTGCTGCGGCCGTGGCCAGCACAAGTTTTGAGTCCGCAAAGTTGGTGGCCCAGTTTTGTCACACTCAATATTTCCGTTTCTATGTGTCAACGGACGTGGTGGGATGCGAGCTTGCAGGTGCCACAAAGAATGTCATTGCAATGGCGATTGGCGCGGCAGAAGGAATGGGGTTTGGTGCGAACACCAGAGCCACATTGATTAGTCGCGGTCTAGCCGAAATGACGCGACTTGGGATTGCTTTAGGAGCGGAGCCGGGCACGTTTTCTGGTTTGGCTGGCGTTGGCGACTTGATTGCGACGTGCTCATCGAAGTTGTCACGAAACTATTCCCTGGGGTTCCACTTAGGGCAAGGGAAGGCCCTTTCAGAAGCGCTATCTTTGCTTCCAGGAGTAGCTGAGGGTGCCAGGTCAGCACTGCCAATCCTTGAACTGGCAGACAGGTTCGACGTTGATATGCCAATCACAAAAGGCGTGGTTTCTGTCCTTCACCACGGTGCCACTGCAGAAGAAATGGGAAACATGCTTTTATCTAGACCACAAAAGACAGACGGGTGGGAAATTGAGCTTCTGGACTAGGCTATGCGCGTGAGCAAAAAAAAGGTATTAGTGCTTTTCGGGGGACAGTCAAGCGAGCATCAGATTTCCTGCGCAACTGCGGCAGGTGTCCTTCAAGCAATTGACCGGCAGAAATGGGACGTGCTGCCAGTTGGAATAACACTTGAAGGCGAATGGGTTTTGATGCCTGATGACCCGTCACTTTATGGGCTTCAAGAGGGTGGAGGCTACACGGTTCCTCGTTTGGCCACTCGCGTTCATGTTGAAACAGGTTCCCCGGCAGTTTCGATTACGAAACCGGGCGAGGAAACACAGTTTCACGAAATCGACGTGGTATTTCCATTGCTTCACGGGCCGTGGGGTGAGGACGGAACCCTTCAAGGATTACTAGAGATGTCCCACATTCGATACGTGGGCTGCGGTGTTGCGGCCTCGGCAGTAGCGATGGACAAATACTTGACGAAGGCAGTTCTCTCTCAAGCGGATATAGAGGTTGGCGCGTGGGAATACGTGTCGCCTCGTGAATGGAAAACAAACCGGCCTGCCGTGTTAGAACGCTTGCGGCATTTAGGTTTCCCTGCGTTCGTGAAACCGTGCCGCGCTGGTTCTTCGATGGGAATAACGCGGGTGTCAAGTTTCGGTGAACTTGAAGGGGCGATTGAGGCAGCGCAGGCCCATGATCCCCGGGTGCTGGTGGAAGCCGCAAATCCGGGGCGTGAGATTGAGTGCGGGGTACTTGGTTTGGCTGGCGGTCAGACGGTGGCTGCGCCACTTGGCGAAATCCAGGTTGTGGACAGTAAATGGTATGACTACGAAACGAAATACTTCAATCCTGATGGGGTGTCGCTGCGTTGCCCGGCAGAGATTCCAGCAGATATTTCTGATGCAATAAGGAACACTGCGTTGCGGGCATTTGAGGTCCTTGAACTTGAGGGACTTTCGCGCATTGACTTCTTTTTTGACGAGGCCACAGGAAGTTTCGCGATCAACGAAGTGAATACGCTTCCCGGTTTCACACCATTTTCGATGTATCCAACAATGCTGGCAAAAGCAGGATTCGATTACCCCTCTCTGGTGCAAGCCCTGTTGGAAGAGGCAATGTCGCGTCCAGTTGGGCTGCGCTGAACTAGAGTTGATGTATGAGTAAGCCTCTAGTCACACTTGCGACCGCGGCATCAATGCCGAACCTTTATCCAGATGAGAACGGGTTGCTTGATGCCCTATCTGATCGGGGGGTTGATCCGCGCGTTCGCGTGTGGAATGACCCGAATGTGAACTGGGATGATGCGGGCCTTGTTGTGGTTCGTTCTGTGGTCGATTATGCGCAGGACCGTGACAAGTTCTTGGCGTGGGCGCGAAGCCTGAAACGGATACTGAACCACACTGATGTACTTGAATGGAACTCTGACAAGCACTATTTAGTGCAGCTAGCAAACCGCGGACTTCCAACCATTCCAACTACGTGGTTAAGCGCTGAGCGTGGTTACACCAAACATCAAGTGCACTCTAGGTTCCCAGCATCGGGTGATTTTGTTGTGAAGCCCGCAGTGTCCTCGGGCGTGCGTGACATTGGACGATATTCGTCGTCAAGTATTCCAGCACGGCAAGCCGCAATGGCGCAGGTGATGGACCTGTTGGCGGAAGGCCGTGACGTCATGATTCAACGTTATCAAGAGTCAATTGAGACTCAAGGTGAACGATCTTTGATGTTCTTTAATGGAGTCATTTCGCACGCTGTTGACAAGGCCGCAATGCTTTCACCTGCGTCCCTTACGGATGGGATTATCCGCCAGGTTGAAGTATCTACACATGCAGCAACCGATGAAGAACTTCGGTGGGGTGAGGAAATCCGGGGGGTCATTCACCAGTATGTGCGTGAACGCATGGGGCGTGACGAACAATTCTTGTACAACCGCGTGGATTTAGTTCCCGACGGGAAAGGCTCTTTCGTTGTCATGGAGGTCTCACTGGTAGACGCGCAACTATATTTAGACACTTCTCCAATAGCGATGAGCAATTTCGCTGACGCCATTTCAGTGCGGGCGTTCTGGTGATTGAAGTTAGTGATGAGGAATTTGAGGACCTAGTTGGCCAAGCTTTAGAAAAGATTCCTCTTGAACTGTTGGATTTAGTGGACAATTGCATTTTGTCTATCGAGGCCGAACCGCCAGATGGGCAGGACATTCTTGGTCTCTACGATGGCACTGCTTTAACTGAACGCGGGGACTACGGCGGCGATCTGCCTGACGTGATTACCCTTTATCAAGGCCCACTGACACGAATGGTGGAAAGTGAAGATGAACTCAAACACGAGGTGTATGTCACCGTCGTACATGAGATTGGGCACCACTTCGGGATTGATGACGAGCGGCTGCATGAACTCGATTGGTCTTAGTTCTGCGGATTTGCAGATATCTTCAGGCCAATGTTGCCAGCTGCGCTACGCCAATGTGTCATAGCGTTTTTCGGCCCGATGCTACGGGTGAAGAAACAGCCATTTATCCTCTGGTATAGTGATCACGCGCGCAAGCGCAATGGTGGCCGTAGTTCAGCTGGTAGAGCACCTGGTTGTGGTCCAGGACGTCGCGGGTTCGAGCCCCGTCGGCCACCCCATATGGGCGAGGTTCAAACCCTCGACAAGAGTCTCCACTCTTGAGAAAGTTTGAACCTCGTCCTTTTTCTTTGCC
>DAIOFF010000009.1:0-27035 GCA_036745855.1 Scrofimicrobium sp.
ATGGAATCATTCTTTGCGGGTCCAGATTTGATGCAGGTGCCCCACAAACCTCGAAATCCCTAAGGCAACAAGAAATTGAAAGTAACCTTTTTCGACTTCTTGACAGTATTCTGGATCGAGATTTCCCATTCATGGGTATTTGTTATGGACTTGGATTATTAACCACCATGCTTGGGGGAAAAATGACTGAGCATTTTGGTGAAGAAATAAGTGCGCCAATCCTGACGCTAACCTCAGAGGGACTTAGAGAACCACTGCTTGAAGGGGTCCCACCACGTTTCCAAGCGTACGTTGGCCACCATGAGGCAGTCCATGAGCTTCCGTCTTCAATGACACCTTTAGTTAGAGGCGATGCGGCCCCGGTGCAAATGATTCGGGTCAAACGGAATATTTTCGCCACCCAATTTCACCCAGAGTTAGACCTGGGTGGCATTCAACATCGGATTGAGTTTTTTGCTGACGCAGGCTACTACCCACCAAGTGAACGACACGCCGTGGAACGCAGAGTACTTGGAGTCGATACCGGTGCAGCACATTCCGTTTTGCACAATTTTGCCAAACAATATGGCTCAGGCCCACAAGTCGCGTAAAAAACCCATTTCACTGATGTCATACCATTCAAGAGGCAATTGCCAGAGCTCAGCCACCAGCGCATCAAGCTCTTCTTGCGTCTTTGCTGACGAAAGCTTCGCGGCAATGGCCAGGCCTTGCTTTGATTCAGCATGGAAACACTCAACATTCGACCAAGTCAAAAGTTCATTCTCACCAACGCCAACAAGTCTTCCTGGGCTGTCACCAGCAAGTCCAAGCTCTAAAGACATGAAAGCAGCATCCTCTAAGGCCTCCATAGCACTTTCTTCTGCACTGTCAATCTGTTGAAACATTTTCCTGACAGGGGGTGTCGCAGCCTTGAGCTCAAAAAATGTTAAGGGAAGAAAGGATCTCACAGCCATATTGTCTCAAATATGTACCAAAAATGCCGTGAGGTTTGCTTAATTTCCTGTGGAAAACATCCCCTACCCTACGAGTTACCGTCCGTCCGGGCGTGTCCTCCACACTGCGTTATTCGACTGCTATGCCATTGGGCTTTGAGAAGATTGGACGGCAATAATCCCAATACACGTCAAAAGGCACAAGAATGACTGCAGCCAACATATCTGTCGGCATTGTTACCACTCACAACATCGCGCCGCGAAGGATTGCCCCAAAAACTCTCAAGTCTATGCAATCACTCAGATGGACTGATGAGCAAAGCCCCACTAATCCCTCATACCTTCCATCGCAGCGAATCTATAACATTCAACAACACAAACCACTTCCAGACCCCAAAGTCGTGGCAGAAAATCTTGCCAGAGCCCTCATTGAAGTTCGCATCGGAGTGCGCCGATTAGCAGGACTTCAAAGGTTCCTGAAGCCAAACCTATACGGATTCTTACAAAACCAATGTGGCAACCCCACACACACCGGCGCGATTCCCGGCTGCGTACAAGTTCGTAGCAACCGCATACTCCATGTCGCCCCCGCCATTGTCGAGGCCACAGTCTTGGTAGAAGTAGCAGACAGGATTCGTGCGGTGGCACTAAGGATAGAAGCAATCCGCGGACGCTGGGTAGTCACGGCGCTAGACATGCCCTAGGCCAGCCGTTGCTGTAAACCCCACCCCAACCGGGGCTGTTGGACACGCCCCGGCCTCGACAACAAAACTTCACACAGACTCAGTGTCTAGCTGCGTGAGAACATCCAGGATTATCAAAACCGTCCCAAGCGATGCCGAATACCCGTCTTTGCCAATTGAGATTCCCGATTCAGCAAGAATCTGTCTTGCTTGATTTCCAAGATACTCATCCACTTTAGCTTGGTCTACTGGAAGCAAAGCCAGGTTCGCAACTGAACCAAATAAAGATACCCGCCAGGACCCCTCTTCTTGAACTGCAACTAGACCGAAGTGAGACGGATCTGGCATCAATCTGGCATAGTCAAAAGACACAGACTGACCTTCAACGCCCAATATCACCGTGCCATTACGAAACTGGATATAGTCCTCTTCCAAATTAATCTTCGTGTCACCAAAACCAACTACTGTGATTCCAGAACCAAGTTCTATTTCAGATAACTCAAGATCTATATCGAACCCTCCGCCCGAAAGCCCTCCTAAGTCTGCTCCTACCTCATCTAAAAGCGGTTCCAAGTACACTTTCGCCGCACGTCTTTCAGGCGCAGCCAACACATCAATAAAGTCCGACAGTGCCTCAGAACTGCCAGAGCCTCCTGAAAACCATGTCACAAGAGAGTCCATCGAAGTCTCCACAGCAGCACTCGGACTACTCCCGCCGACTCCTAAATCTGACGCAGCCTCATAATCAGGCTTGAGCCTTTCATCCTTCAAAACCTCACTCGAAGCCGCCTCCATGAAAGACATGTAAGGGGAAATGTACCACTTACCGTCTTCCTGAATAGCGACCAGCCTCAATGACTCAGCATCCTCAAGAACATCACCATTGAACGAATCAGCTTTCAAATCATCCAGCCCAATGTCATCGGCATTTACCGATTCACCCGTCATCGCTTCATATTCTTTTTGGACGAAATCCACCAGTGGCTGAGGATCGAACGAAACCTCAAGGTCCCACCTGTCTATCTCAATAATCGATAAGTCGGCAGTTTCTTCTATCACCGTATAGTCAAAATCTGACCTTTGAACATCCAAAGCTTTGCCAAGCTCAGTGAAAACCGACGCGTCTGCACGTTCACCAATTCCGCCACCAGCCAACGCCGAGTTCTTTTCAATGACGTCAAGAACCGTAGAGTACTCAGATGGCGGTATCAGCTTCGCCACACTAAGAAGATCCTTTTCCTGAATGCCTTTCTCTAGCTGTTCCATGGCTGCAACCGGCGACTTTGCACCTGTAGCCAAGGCAGACTGGAGCAAAAACACCCCACCAACCCCAAGGAACACCAAAACAAAAGTAAGCGCTCCAAGAACACCAAAGAGCAGCTTCCTGCTCTTTTTCTTTGGTGCCATGACAGGCATGTATCCCCCATAGGCACCCGGCATCGCATACTGAGCAGTGTTCTGTGCAGCATACGGATGAGTCTGGTAATCCTGCGGCCCGCCAGGCGACATCTGCGGCTGTGGTTGCATGGGGGCTGCTGACATTTGCGGCTGGCCCATTGGTGGAGCTGACATCTGCGGCGCAGGCATTTGAGGAGCAGGCATTGGTGGAACTGGCCCCTGCGGCTGCCCCATAGGTGGCACTGGCATCTGTGGTACCGAAATCTGGGGCACTGGATTCTGAGGCACTGGATTCTGAGGCACTGGCACCTGAGGCACTGGCATCGGCGGCTGCCCGTTCATTTGCGGCTGAGCAGTTTTCGCGCTCGCAATCCAATCACGAAGTCCAGAATAAAGGTTTGGATTTGACTCCAGCCAAGGAATCAAATCTGGTCTAGTGGTCGCGATCTGTACCTGCACTTCTGGCGGCAAAGTCGGATCAGCCGCAATCTGTGCGGTGTAAAGGCTCGGGTCATCCATAGTATTAACCTTTTGTCAGCATCGCGAAAGAGAACGCTTCATACTAACATTGCCCCACTCTTTCGTTTTAGGGTTTCGCGCACTTCAGAACCCATTGACCCGAGTCAGTGACCGCTTCCATAGCAAAGTCAAATAGGTCAGTTCTGAGTGCATACTCGACATCTTCAGGATCGACCGAAGCGGCTCCAAGTGATAAGGTCCACGAAGCCTCATCACTGTGACGAATCGAGGTTTCAGTTGCATTTGCTTCCAAAGGCAGCCCTCGCCTTGCACGCTCTATTAGCTCTGCCGTCCACAAGTCATCATTTCCAGCTAGCCCACGACCTGGCCATGAGCCAGTAATTACATAATGGGTATCCTCGCCTGCCAGACACCGCGCTGTCGCAGAGGCCGTAACAAGCCCTGATGCAAAAACTCTTGACGCTCCCGTGCATGCAAGCACTCCTTGCGTACCTGCCGTGGTTCGCTGGATCAGGCATGCTCCTGCTAAATCTGTTTGTGAAACCTCAACAGGAGAGTTGGATAAATCAAATCCAGGAATGCGATGACCGCCATTTTCACCCATCAAAATCCAGTCTGGATGGAGCCGTTTGAGGGCCAGGGCATCATCTACCGTGCCAACCAGCGTGATCTGATTAGCTCCATTTGCAAACGCGTATGCGGCAGACGTAAACGCTCGAAGCACATCAATCACAACAACGGGACCACTAACGTCACCAACGTGAAACCGGTCCAGAAATATTCCGTCGGAAAATACACCATCCACGACGTTATTGTCCCACAATTCAGGAACTGGCTTTACCAGCCAATATACGGTATTTCGAGGTTTCCACAGGATTTTTTTAGCTGGTTTTCCACAGATTTCATATCCGCGTTAGGAAATCAGGCAGAGGAACCATATTCTGACTACACCTAAGAGAAAAGAGGAAAAATGTCAGTATTCAACGTTGACTCAGAACAGGTAAGTTCAGCAGCCTTAACTGCTGATCAGTCCGCCATGACAATCCGCACAGAGGTGTCTCAGATGATGGCATTCTTACAAGGATTGAATGAGTCCTGGGGCGGAACCGCAGCGTCTGGATTCCAATCCGTCATCGAACAGTGGCGGACAACTCAGGTACAGGTTGATGAGTCACTTGTCGCAATCAGCACTCATCTGCAGCTAGCCGCAACCACGTACTCAGATGCAGAGACCTCGGCAGCATCATTGTTTGCTCAATAAGCCCCAGGGCAAAACTTTGAGCCTTGCCTCCTAGCAGATCCACCAGGAGGCAAGGCCCAAAAGGCTTACTTTTAGTACATTCCGCCCATGTCGTCAGCTCCTGGCGCGGCAGGTGCCGGTGGCTCAGGCTTGTCTGCAACGACTGCCTCTGTGGTCAAGAACATACCTGCGATTGACGCAGCATTTTGAAGGGCTGAACGAGTCACCTTCACTGGATCAGCAATGCCTTCAGCAAGAAGGTCACCATACTCACCGGTGGCTGCGTTCAATCCGTGCCCTGCAGGCAAGCTTGAAACGCGGTCAACTACAACGCCGCCATCAATACCAGCATTTAGCGCAATCTGCTTGATAGGTGCTTCGACAGCAGCCTTCACGATGTTTACGCCTGTAAGTTCATCACCTTCCAGTTCCAACTTAGGCAGAGCCGTCTCAGCAGCTTGCAGAAGCGCAACGCCACCACCAGCAATGATGCCTTCCTCAGATGCAGCGCGAGCATTGCGGATTGCATCCTCAATGCGATGCTTGCGTTCTTTCAGCTCAACTTCAGTAGCAGCGCCAGACTTTATGATCGCAACCCCACCGGCTAGTTTCGCGAGGCGCTCTGAAAGCTTTTCGCGATCATAGTCTGAATCGGTGTTGTCGATTTCCTGGCGAATCTGCTTCACGCGGGCGTCAAGTTCATCCTTCGCCCCATCGCCATCAACGATAGTGGTTTCATCCTTGGTGACAACGACTTTACGAGCCGTACCAAGTACATCAAGATCAGCATTTTCCAGGGTCAAACCGACGGTTTCAGAAATAACCTGTGCGCCAGTGAGGATTGCCATGTCCTGAAGCATTGCCTTGCGGCGGTCACCAAAACCAGGAGCCTTGACAGCAACCGACTTGAAGATTCCACGAATCCTGTTGACCACCAAAGAAGCCAACGCTTCGCCCTCAATGTCCTCAGCAATGATAAGCATCGGCTTGTTGGACTCCATCACTTTTTCAAGTAGCGGCAGCATCTCTTTGAGTGAAGAAATCTTTGACTCAACCAAAAGGATGTAAGGATCTTCAAGGACTGCTTCTTGACGCTCTGAATCCGTTACGAAGTATGCCGACAAGTAACCCTTGTCGAAGCGCATACCCTCAGTGGTCTCAAGAGTTGTGTCGAATGAGTTTGTCTCTTCAACAGTGACGACACCTTCAGAACCCACGGCTTCGAAAGCTTCTGCAATCAGCTGACCAATCTCAGGGTCGTTTGCTGAGATAGACGCGGTTGAAGCAATTTGATCCGTTGTCTCAACTGGCACAGCAATTTCATGCAAGCTATCGACAATCGCATCCACGGCGCAGTCAATGCCACGCTTAAGGGCGATTGGATTGGAACCGGCTGCAACGTTTCGCAATCCTTCATGAACCAAAGCCTGTGCAAGCACGGTGGCGGTGGTGGTGCCATCCCCAGCAACATCATCAGTGCGCTTTGCAACTTCTTTCACCAGTTCAGCACCAATGCGCTCAATAGGATCCTCAAGTTCAATTTCCTTGGCAACTGAGACACCGTCTTTGGTGATAGTGGGTGCACCCCACTTCTTGTCCAAGACAACATTGCGACCACGTGGTCCAAGCGTCACCTTTACGGTGTCGGCCAGTTGGTTGAGGCCGTCTTGCATCCCGCGTCGGGCGTTTTCATCATACGAAATGATCTTGCTCATCTACGTTTCTGCTCCATCTAGCTATGTCATGGTTTTGAGCGCCCGCGACGGACGAACCAACACTGGCCGGTTTAACTACGGCCAGCATTAATCCTCACCCAGAACCTATATTCTGTCACTCTCATAGGAAGAGTGCTAGAAACAAGTCTGGCACTCTCAGCCCGAGAGTGCAAGGCAAGTGAGTTAGCTTACGGCGCAACCAAGAAAACAACAATCGGATCTGGATCAGCCATGACCGCATCCAGCTCAACGGCACCAATACCTAAAATCTCAGCGACCTTCCTAGCTGTCGGTTCCATCTCAGGACTTTGGTAATACACCGTGTTCACGGTTAAGTCCGAATCAAAGTCACCCGCAAAGGCTCCTGTAAAACCGGCTTCTTCCAGCTTTGCCACGGTGTCACCGCCCCAGCCTTCAACGCCCGCCACGTTGAGGACCTCAATGCCGGCACCGAATTCAACACCTTCATCAGGATTCTGTGTTGGCTCCGGAATTGGCGGCACTGTTTCAACAGGCACCGTCGGTTCAACAGGCACCTCAGGCGACTGAACGTCTGACTGCGGTGGCACAACAGGTGGGGCAACCGACTGTGATTGTCCCGATTGGCCGGGAGCTACGCCAGGACGGTCACCAGCACCTCTCATCAGGAACTCGGTGAAGCCCCACGCAAGCAACGGTACAACCACCAGCACGACCAAAAACGGCACCACCGGACGCCAAGGAGACGGCGGCTGCCGGTGCGCACCCACAGGTGCATCCGCAGGTGGGTTATCAAATTCATCCACAGGATATTGAGAGCTCACGGTCTCACAATACCGGCTGTAGACGAGTTTCGGCGTAAACTACACGTGTGGCGCGTGAACCTTTAGACAAAATCATGGATCCTGGATGGGCAATGGCGCTGGCGCCAGTAGAGACAACTATTCGATCTCTCGGAGACATGCTGCGGTCCACAGACGCTTTTCTTCCAAGGTCAGCAGACATTTTTCGTGCTTTTCAGTTTCCTTTTGAAAAAGTTCGGGTACTAGTTGTAGGCCAAGATCCTTACCCCACTGTGGGCCATGCCATGGGACTGTCTTTCTCAGTGAGAGACGGCATAGAAATACCTAAATCACTTCGTAACATCTTCACCGAACTTCAAACTGATTTGGGTTGCCCACCACCGACCAACGGGAATCTCAGTCCCTGGGCCGATCAAGGCGTATGCCTCATGAACAGAGTTTTGACCGTGGCACCTGGAAGCCCCGGCTCACATAGAGGACGCGGTTGGGAACAAGTTACGCAGTGCGCTATCAAAGCCCTGGCAGACAGACGGGACCCTCAAGGCAATCCGGTCCCACTTGTCGCAATCCTTTGGGGACGCGACGCCGCAACGGCTTCAGCCTTACTCGGAAACACACCTATCATCAAGTCTGCCCACCCCTCGCCACTATCGGCATACAGAGGTTTTTTCGGGTCAAAACCATTTTCTACCGCAAACCAGTATCTGGAAAAAATGGGTTCAGCCCCAATCAATTGGTGCCTCCCATAACCAACCACTTTTGCACTCAGTGTGGTTCAGGCACATCGTCCTTTGGCAGACCCATCACATTAGGTCTTGAGGCACGTTCGTGATGATCCCATCGACTCCCCATGACTCCAGCTCACGGGCCCTGGCTACATCGTCAACAGTCCATACGTTGACCTCGAAACCCTCCTCATGCATGGCACCTATCATTTCTTCCGTGACACCATGATGTTCAGGATGGATGGCCTTACAACCCATCGACTTCGCGCGGTCCATGTAGCCGCGGAAGTCTGCACGAAGCGCTGCCGCGTCCAATATGTACGCCAGATCGAACATTGACAGTCTCTCAAGCACCTTTGAATCAAAACTTGAAACCAAAAGTTTGTTGGGATTCTTTATTTTCGAGGCGACACGTTCCACCGCCTCGCAAACCGCCTCACGCAAATGCGGCAATGGAGGTTTCAGTTCCAAGTTTGCACTCAACCTGGTTTCATTCAAAAGCTCCACAACGCTTGTGAGCTCAGGGACCCGTTCAAAGCGAAATTGGTCACCAAACCAAATCCCAGCGTCCAAACGCCTCAGTGTAGAAAACGTAGTTTCGTGCACCAAACCAGTCCCAGAAGTTGTGCGCCCCAACGTGTCATCGTGGATTACAGCCAGCGTTCCATCTTGCAATGGCCGAACGTCAAACTCAAACCACGAAGCACCAACCTCTAAACACTTCGCAAACGCTGCAATAGTATTTTCAGGTGCAAGCGAAGAAACGCCACGGTGTGCAATTACGCGCATTACTGTTCCTCAATCTCATCATTTGATGGCACGGCATCGTCCTCTTCGGCTGGTTCAAGCGGATCTAAATCCAAGAAAACCGCTTCATCCTGCTTTTTCCGAAGGACGTTATCAATGTATGACTGTACTGCCTCAGCATGAGGAACGTCGCCTTGACGCTCTTTAGCCAAAAACCACCTGTGATCAAGAATCTCATGGAAAACCTGTGCGGCCTCCAGCTTCTTCATAAGCTCTGGCGGAATGGCATCTATCGAAGGCTGGAAAACATTTTGCAGCCACTGATGGGCCGCAACTTCAATCGGCTGCCCCTTCAACCCCTCAAGCGCACGATAAGTCTCAAGATCATCAAGCATCCTTTGTGCCTGCGCCTCGCCCACATCCATACCCGTAAGCCTCATGATTTGGCGGTGATAATGCCCAGCGTCCACCACCTTTGGCTGGATGATCAAGTCCGTTCCCTCTGCGTTCATAGTGAGTTCGCCTACAGAAAATCCCAAAGCATTGAGGCGGGCTATGCGTTCAGAGACCTTCCAACGCTGATCAGCATCAATGACTTGAGCTGCAGTTAGTTCGTCCCACAGTTGCCAGTAACGCTCATGAATCCGATTTCCAATGTCAACAACGTCCTCGTCCTCCCCCATATAACCGCCCGCTTGAAGGTCCATTAACTCACCAATGATATTGACCCGGGCAAGCTCAACATCATAATCGCGTTGTCCCTCTGTCAACTTCGGGTGCAACTCGCCTGTCTCAGCATCAACCAGATACGCCGAAAATGCCCCTGCATCACGTCGAAAAAGAGTGTTAGACAATGACACATCACCCCAGTAAAACCCCAGCAAGTGCAAACGCACCAGTAACACCGCTAAAGCGTCGATTAGCCGCTTAGCTGTCTGTGGAGTCATATCCTGCCTAAACAAAGCGCGATAAGGGAGCGAAAAACGAAGATGCTCAGTGACCAACACCCCATTTAGCTCCTCACCATGTGAATCCCGCCTGCCAGTTACCACGGCAGTTGGCTGCACTGAAGGTGCCGTAAGCCGCGACAAATCTTTCAGCAACTCATATTCATGGCGCGCAACGGACTCCCCAATCTCCTTAACCGCGATAACCCGCCCCGATAAATTCACGAACCTAACAATGTGCCGCGAAATACCACGCGGAAGCGCAGCCAAAATATCGTCCGGCCACTCCTCCAACGGAATCTCCCAAGGCAGATCTAACAAAGAAGGATCAACGTTCGACGCGATGATTTGCAGTGAATGCGGCATAGCCTAAGTCTCTCATGACCCCGCCCGCAAAAGCCGCGCATAAACCGCGCAGCCCCAAAAGCAGAGCCCACAAAAAGGAGCGCAGCCTAAAACATGCGTTCAAGAATAAGTGGTTCTGGAACTAGGTCAATCCCATATTGAGCATTGACCCCCTGCCTAACATGATCTGCTAGTTCAATCACGTCTTTGCTATTTGCATTGCCTCGATTTGTTATGGCAAGAACGTGTTTACTTGAAAGCGCCGCCCGCCCATTTAATGTGAATCCACGTTCAAACCCGCTGTTTGTGATCAGCCATGCTGCCGATGTCTTCACGCCCCCAGCCACGGGATATGCTGGCGCCCCTTCAGGGGCACTTTCAACTACTGGATTAGTGAAGAACGACCCAGCTGACCATGTGTCGTGATCTGTGGGATCAAGCACCATGCCTTTGGAGCGGCGAATATCGAGCACCACCCGCCGGACTTCCGCGGGATCACACCGATCTCCAATATTCAGGTCCAAAGTTTGTGCAAGCTCACGGTAGCGGATAGGCGCGCTAAGGCCTGTCCCAAACTTGAGGTCAACAGAAACCACAACCCAACGTCCCGTGGGCCCCCATTTTCCTGAACTGATTGACTCCTTGAGGACAGAGTTTCGATAAGACAATCCCAAAGCTTCGCGGCCAATTACGGTAAAGACGCGTTCTGCGCGATCCCACACTTTCACTGACTGAAGGCAGTCCGAAACCTCAGAACCATACGCCCCAATGTTTTGAACTGGAGCCGCGCCAACACTTCCAGGGATTCCACTTAGTGCCTCCAAGCCCGAAAAACCCCTCGAAATGGACTCCTCTACCAACCTATCCCAAGGCACTCCTGAATCGACGCTAAGTACGCCCTCACCTGTTTCCCTGATCTCCCTGGCGGTGTCCCGCAGGACCGTTCCATGGAACCCCGCGTCTGGGGCTACAAGATTAGAGCCGCCGCCAATAACTAAAAGATCACCGGAAATATCAGGTACTGCACTTTGTAGGGGAGCATCAAGGAAAGTGCCAACTGGGCCGCCGACACGAAGCGTAGTTAAGTCAGAAAGATTCATTCAACAAGGATACGAAAAAAGCCCCTCCGCTTGGGAGGGGCTTCATCTTACGGCCTATCGCGTCTCACGGTGCGCGGTACTCTTCCGGCAACGCGGGCAGTACTTCTTCAGCTCCAAGCGATCCGGGGTATTCCTCCGGTTCTTCTTAGTGATGTAGTTACGCTCTTTACACTCTGAGCACGCCAAAGTTATCTTGGGTCGAACATCAGCTGACTTACTAGCCACGGTCTTACCTCCCGTTTCGTCTTTACTGGCCCCGCCGGTAGCGAGGGGGGGACTCGAACCCCCGACCTCACGATTATGAGTCGTGCGCTCTAACCAGCTGAGCTACCCCGCCAAGGCATCCCAGCATACTCAAACACCTCAAACCCTAGCTAACTAGAATCTGGGGAACCTGATTGACCAGGAGGACCAGAGCCCCGAAAGGGAATTGAACCCTTGACCTTCTCCTTACCATGGAGACGCTCTGCCGACTGAGCTATCGGGGCGGCAGTGGAACTCTACACGCAAAAGCATGCAGCCTTCCAATCGTGGCGGATGAGGGATTTGAACCCCCGTAGCATAACGCAGCCGGTTTACAGCCGGATCCCTTTGGCCACTCGGGCAATCCGCCAAATGCACCGGGATTACCGGTGCCGAAGCAGACTATCAGAACCTTGGCCCTCGAATCAACGTAGAGCGGCTAGACTGGTCAAGTTGCGAAAAGACTCACACCCAGGAGGGACCATGGCAGACTCATCTTTTGACGTTGTTTCCAGGCTAGATCGCCAAGAAGTCGACAATGCGGTCAACCAGGCTGCAAAAGAAGTTTCGCAAAGATACGACTTCCGCGGCGTCGACGCCAAGGTGGAGTTATCTGGTGACGCCCTTCTACTAGAAGCCAACACGGCTGAACGTGTAATGGCAGTCCTAGATGTCGTTCAATCCAAGTTCGTTCGCCGAGGCGTCTCGTTGAAAGCAATGGACCTAAAGGATCGTGAACCACAAGTCTCGGGAAAGATTTACCGCTTCGTGGTGCCACTCAAAGAAGGACTCCCCTCTGACATTGCGAAGAAAATCACAAAGCTCATTCGTGATGAAGGCCCCAAAGGAGTGAAGGCTCAAATCCAAGGCGAAGAAGTTCGAGTGAGTGGAAAATCACGCGACGCCCTTCAGGATGTGATTGCGCTCCTCAAAGCAGCCGACCTCGACGTTGCCCTCCAGTTTGTGAACTATCGCTAAAAAGATTGCCCCATTTCGGCTCCTTGCTGACGCAGCCGGGCAATCCTGTCTGCCATTGGCGGGTGCGTTGAAAAGAGTTTTGCAGTATTTGCGGCCTTGAACGGGTTCGCAATCATTACAGCGGCAGCGCTCTCATGTTCCGGCGTTGGTTGCAAGGACATCCTGGCCACACCGCCCTCGATAGCCACCAAAGCCGAAGCAAGGGCCTCAGGGTCGCCAGTAAGAATGGCACCCTCCTCATCAGCGGCGTACTCCCTGGACCTAGAAATCCCCATCTGAATAAGTGCCCCCGCAATCGGCGCTGTGAGCACAGCAATAAATCCAATCAGTGCAGACCCATTCCTGTTTCTGCCCCCAGCCAGGTAGACAATCTGGGCAAGCGACGTCAAGATTCCAGCCATTGCTGAAGCCACAGAAGCCGACAAAATGTCCCGGTTGTAAACATGCATTAGCTCATGTCCAAGAACAGCCCTCAACTGCCTAGCATCAAGAAGACGCAATATTCCCTCTGTGCAACATACAGCCGCATTCTTCGGATTACGCCCTGTCGCGAAAGCGTTTGGCGAGGCCGTCGGAGCAATCCATATGGTCGGCATCGGCATTTCCAGTTGAGTAGCCAGCTCCCTCACAGTAGCGTAAAAACCAGGAGCTTCACGCTCTGATACCTGCACTGCCCCCATTTGCTTCAGCGAAATGGTTGCAGAGTTCCAATAAGTCCAAACCGTTGAGACAAGCCCAACTCCGGCAAAGACCACAAGCCAAACCCATTCACCGGAACTCCACGAGACCAAGTAACCGAGGCCAAGGATGACAGTCCAAAGCAGTCCAAAAAGCAAAGTTGTCTTCAAAGCGTTGTTCATGCGGTGCATGAAGCTAATTTTACGCCCAGTCGATCAGCGCGGACCAGTAAAATCATCAAACCTATCTGCGGCCTCTGGGACGCCAAGCTCACCAGGTTTACCTATCAAGTCCTCCGGACTGGTCCCATTCGAGATCGCCGTCATGGCCTCACGTGACACAACCTTGATACGCTCACGGAAAGTCCCCGGCCGAAGCTCAAAATCACTCCCAAGCTGCTGCTCATACGCATCAAGGAGCTCCCACCCATGCCAAGTAGTCACAGGAACGCCGCGCTCAGTCAAAAGCTCAAGGACATCGCTTGACACGCTATGCGAAAGCTTTGGCGCGTCCTCAACAAGATTCGCAATTGTCTCTTGCGCATCCGACTTCGTCGACCCAATCAAACCGACAGGACCCCTCTTTATCCAACCAGTGGCATAAAGACCAGGTGAGACCCTTCCCCCTTCATTCGGCACGACACCACGTACCTCATCAAAGGGCACATCTGGAATCGGAGAAGACCTGTACCCAATAGCCCTATAGACGGCTTGCACAGGCCACTCATGGAACTCCCCCGTCCCTTCAACACTGCCGTCCCCCGTAAGCCGGGTTCGCTCCGTTCGCAAAGAACAAATGTTCCCACCAGCGTCCAACTTCACCTCAGCAGGAGACTCAAACATGTGTATATGAATGCGCCGCGACGCAGAAAAAGAATCCACATCAGCGGATGCGTACTGCGTTAAAGTCTTTACCACTTGCTGCTGTTGCTTAGAAGAACGAAGAGCCTTTTGTGACCCCTCATCAAAATCAAAATCATCCTCATGCACAATGACGTCCACATCGGCAACCTTGCCAAGCTCACGCAACTCAAGGGGCGTGAACTTCACCTGCGCCGGGCCCCTGCGGCCAAACACATGAACATCCGTAACTGGATTGTCCCGCAAAACTGCAGCCACATTCTCAGGAATCTCAGTGGAAAGAATGTCATCATGATGCTTGGACAACACCCGAGCCACATCCAAAGCGACATTACCCACACCCAAGACTGCTACTTCCCGCGCCTCCAAAGGCCAATCGCGAGGATAATCAGGATGCCCGTCATACCAAGAAACAAAATCTGCCGCCCCGAAAGTTGCCTCCACCCCCGGAATATCCAGACGCGCATCTCTGTCCGCACCAGTCGCGATTATCACCGCATCGTAGCGTTCTTCAAGCTCATCAATCGATATGTCACGTCCAACCTCAACGTTTCCAAGAAGGCGAATATCGCCGCGCTGAAGAATCTTGTATAGAGCTACGATAATCTGCTTAATCCGAGGATGATCAGGCGCGACACCATAACGCACCAAACCATACGGCGCAGGTAACCGTTCAAAAAGATCAATGTCAACTTGCTGCCCAGACTTCGACAAAATGTCTGAAGCGTATATGCCAGCGGGGCCGGCTCCAACTACCGCGACTTTCAGTGCGCTCATACTTCCACTCACTCAACCATTTCTTGCCAGCGGCAATTTTACCTGAACTGAACCTTTTCCCTTTACGCTTGCCGATCAACCATCAGACGTGCAAACACCAGCAAACCCTCTTTAGCTCTTCCATCAGGAAGGCCGTCAAGCTCGGTGACCGCATCATCTGCCCATTTGGCAGCCAAACGTCGCGTTTCATCTAGTACAGGGTGCGACCTTATGGCATCAACCACAGCCTCAAGTTCGCCGTCATCATTCAAGTCTTTAGCGGCAAGCGCATTCAGGATTTCTGTTCCCGCAGAGTCAATTAGTCCCTCATCAGCCTGCTGCTTTAGCAACAATATCGGAAGAGTGTCGACCCCCTCACGCAAATCTGTCCCAGGCGTTTTCCCAGTAACATCAGCACTTGAATCAAGGTCAATAACGTCATCTGCAATTTGGAATGCGACCCCGATCTTTTCTCCAAATGCCTCGACAATTTCAATCAGCTCTGGACTGGCCCCACTATGAAGAGCGCCCATTGCCGCCGCTTCAGCCACCAAAGCGCCAGTCTTATCAGCTAGAACCTGAATGTAAAACTCAACAGGGGAATCCCCCTCATCTGGCCCAAAAGACTCATTTAACTGGCCCGTGCACATACGGACAAAAGATGTGGCATGGCGGCGAACGGATTCTGGTCCTAAGTCTGCGCCCAGTTTTGAAGCCTCGGCAAAAAGAACATCACCAGCCAAAATGGCTCGATTGTTTCCCCATAGGTGTTGAGCGCTTGGAGCCCCCCGCCGCGTTGGAGCCGAATCCATTACATCATCATGGTAAAGCGACGCCAAGTGAGTTAACTCTACAACTGCAGCCGCCTTCACAATATTTGGCTCATTGGGATTCGGACCCAAATATGCGCAGATAGAAGCTAACACTGGGCGTAAACGCTTCCCCCCAGCGTTAGCTAAATGACCCGTCAGCTGGTCAATAACATCGCGGTGTCCCGTCGACGCAGCCGACAAAATCTGTTCTACCGCTTCAAGCTTGTCTTCCAGCTCCAGGGCATCTAAGTCATTTATCACGGTAACAAGATTACGATCTTGCTGAGCAAATCGAGAATTGGGTCAGGCCACACGCCCATTGCGAGCGTCGCCAAGACTGCCACACTGATCGCCACAGTGGTATACCCCTCAGACTTCACTACTTCTACACCAGGCTCAGGTTTTTGGAAGAAGATTCTTGCAACCACGGCAAAATAGAAGGCTGCAGTAGCTGCCGAGGCCCCAAGTGCGATTCCGACAAGCCACCCAAGTCCGCCTGCAATACCATCTGCAAAAACCACAAACTTACCAATAAAACCGGATGTGAACGGGATGCCTGCAAACGACAAAAGGAAAATGAGCATCGATCCAGCCAAGAACGGTGAACGCCGTGCCAAGCCTTTGTACGCAGAGAAACTAGTAGCTTCCCCAAGAATGTTGCCTGCATCGTCAGTCTGGCGAACCAATGTGATGACCGCAAAAGCCCCAATCGTTGCGACACCATAGGCAAGCAGATAGAACGCAACGTGCGCAGAAGATCCTGGAACCAAGGACAAAACCCCGATCATCAAGAACCCAGCATGAGCAATCGACGAATACGCCAGCAGCCTCTTGACGTCCTTTTGGACGAGGCCAATGACAGTGCCAACGATTATCGTTAGCGCCGCCAGCAAGGCCACGAGGAAACCCAGATCCCACGACAGGTGCGCTCCAACGCTCTGGTAAAAACGAAGCAAAGCACCAAACGCAGCAATCTTGACACCAGCAGCCATGAATCCAGTCACTGGCGTTGGCGCACCTGTATAAACATCTGGTGCCCAAGCATGGAATGGCACGACTGCCACCTTGAACAAAAGTCCTACCATGACCATGAACACGCCCATAATGAGCATCCAAATCATGCTGTCATCGAACTGGGTAATCGCGCCTGCGATTTGTCCAAGTTGAAGGCTTCCCCCTGAGAAACCATAAAGTAGCGCCGACCCCATCAAGAAGAATCCAGACGCGAACGCGCCCAAAAGGAAGTATTTGATACCTGCTTCCTGGCTTGCAAGGCGGCCGCGGCGGGCAGTAGCAGCAAGGATATAGAGCGGCAAAGACATCACTTCAAGTGCCACAAACATTGTGAGCAGCGAATCTGTTGCAGGGAACATCATCATTCCGCCAAGGCTGAAAAGCATAAGCGGGAAGAACTCTGAACGCTGGTATTTCTTTTGAAGTGAGAGAGCTTCTTCGCCAGAACCCGGCCGGTCAGCAGGCTGAGCTGCAAAAGCACCGTCTTGGAGTTCTGAGCGATCACCGAACACCAAAAGTGCCAAGAAAGCAATCGTCAGCAAAATCAGCTGCAGCGAAACCGTCAACGAATCAGCGACGAACTCCCCTGTAGTTGTTGGCTCAGCTGATACATCTGACCACAGTAAACCGGCACAAACTAGTGCGCCCAGAATCACCATCAAAGACCAGAAAAAGTTCGTGAGACGACGCGCTTTAGCTGGAATGAAAGCTTCTATCAGTACCCCAACAACGGCTCCGCCAAAGATGACGATGACGGGAAGGAGGACCCACCAGTTCACAACAATTGATTGGATAGCATCCACGATTAGTTGCCTCCTTCTTCTTCGCCAGCTGGCGTTGAGTTTTCAACTTCGGCCCCCACCAAATGTGTCGTCTCTGAGACACCTTGGAGGGCTCCGACTAGAGGTGCAGACCAAATACCAAGAATCAGCATCCCGACAATAAGCGGTGAGATCGCGACCTTTTCCCGGCCATTTAGGTCTGGGACCGTAATGTCAGGTTTTGGTCCAGTAAACATACGCTGGTACGGCATAAGGATGTACATGGCCGCCAAGACAACCCCAAGTACCGCAATGATTGCCAGCGGCATAGAGACCTTCCAGGTGCCCATTAGAACCAAATATTCGGGGACAAACCCTGACAAACCTGGCAAGGCAATAGAGGCAAGCCCAGCAAAAAGCCAAGTTCCTGCCAAAACTGGGGTGACTCTTTGCCAACCACGATAATCCGAAATATTGTCTTTTCGTCCACGTTCGACCAGGAAGCCAGAAATCAAGAAAAGACCTGCAATCGACAGCCCATGGGCCACCATGTAGAACATCGCGCCTGTCAAGGCAATGTCTGACCCCACAAAGATACCTAGAACCATAAAACCGAAGTGAGACACAGAGGTAAATGACACCAGCCGCATTAGGTTCTTTTGACCGTTAGCAGCGAAACCACCCCAAAGAATGGAAACCACGGCAAGTATGAGGATCGTCCACCGAACCTCTGACGCAGCATTTGGCGTGAAGTTCAGACACAAAACGATCATTCCGAACGTCCCGATCTTATCTAAGACGCCAACCAAGAGTACAGAAGTACCTGGCCGTGCTTGTTCTGCCGCATCAGGCAGCCAAGTGTGTACTGGAACCATGGGGGCTTTGATCGCAAACGCCACAAAGAACGTGACAAAAATGGCCATTTGGTAACCAAGCGGAATATTTGGCAGCAGACTGGTCAACGTGTCATAGCGGAACAGGGCTGGTATGTCAGCCCCCATCCCCATGCTAAAGATGGTTACCAAACCGCCAAGCATCACCAGACCACCAAGCAACGAATAAATCAGGAGCTTCATTGCCGCGCCGCGCGCATTTTCTCCTGGCCCGTATCCGGCGATCATGAAATAGAGAGGAATCAGCATCCCCTCAAACGCAAGGTAGAAGAGCACCACATCGAATGAAGAGAAAATCAGGACGATGAAAGCAAACAACAACATCATCCACGCGTAGTACGACCCTTCACGGGAGTCTTCTTTAACTGATGGCGTAGCGAAAACCACAATTGGCACCAAGACAGCTGCCAGAAGGATCATGACCAGCCCAAGAGCGTTCACGCTCAGCGCCCATGAAACTCCAAGTTGTGGAATCCATTCGAAAGTCTGTGCAAGTTGGAATGAGCCGGTACTTCCCCAATCGAAAAAGCACGCCACAACGATGGCGAGAGCGAGTTCAACTAAAGACGTTCCAAGCGCCATCCACTTCCCCGCACGGCGAAGACCGGGGATGCACGCCATGAGTAGCGCTGCAAGAGCGGGTATGCCAACCAGAATGGTCAGCCACGGAACTTCGGTCCAAGATATTGACATTATTTCCTCCCGCCCTAAAGCCTGATGCCGAGGGCGATAGCCAAGACGAGTACGACACCGCCGAGTATGTAACCCGCGTATGCACGCTCATAACCAGATTCAGTTCGGGCCAGTATCTTCCCTGACCATTTGGCCAGCCAACCGATACCATTTACGGCTCCGTCGATTCCGTGTTTATCAACTTCTGTTACGCCCTTCATCACGGCCACGCTCGGAGCCATAAATACAGCCTCATTGAACTGGTCTTGATAGAAGTCGGCGCGCGCCGCCTGCGTAAATTTGCTGCCAGCGGGCTGGCTTACCGAAACCTCATTCTTGCCATACATTAGCCAAGCAACAATTGCTGCCAGGATAACCAAAGCAAGGGTAAGGATTTGAATAACATAGACTGCCACGACAGGTTCAGCATGGTGGGTCTCTCCAACAGCTGGTGTAAGCCAGTTGATGAAAGTATCCCCTATTGACAAAACACCACCGAGAGCAACCGCAAAAATAGCCAAGATGATGAGCGGTATTGTCATCACTGGTTTACTCTCATGGGGCTGCAGTGGTTCACCATCGGCTGCTGCCCACCTGGCTTTCCCGAAGAACGTCATGAAGAACACCCGCGACATATAAAAAGCAGTGATGGCAGCTGCAATCATCGTGATTGGCCCGTAAACCCACCCAAGCCAAGGCGTATCTAAAGTTCCAAAGTTTCCTGCTGCAAATGCGGCTTCGATGATGCGATCCTTTGACCAATACCCAGAAAATGGGAAAATGCCGAGGATTGCGAGCCACCCAGCCATGAACGTAATCCAGGTGACGCCCATAACTTTCCTCAAAGCTCCGTAACGTCTCATGTTCGTTTGTTCCCCGAGGCCGTGCATGACAGACCCCGCGCCAAGGAACATCAGTGACTTGAAGAAACCGTGAGTTAAGAGATGGAAGATAGCAAAAGCCCAACCAATCGGGCCAAGGCCAGCACCAAGCATCATGTAACCGACCTGAGACATCGTTGAGGCAGCCAGCGCTTTCTTAATGTCGTCTTTAGCGCAACCGATAATCGCACCAAGTAACAAAGTAATCAGCCCTACGATTGCCACCGCAGTCATTGCGATTGGTGCAGCCACAAAGATGATTCCCGACCGGACTATCAAGTACACGCCCGCAGTCACCATTGTGGCCGCGTGGATAAGCGCGGACACCGGAGTTGGGCCTGCCATGGCGTCACCAAGCCACGCCTGCAACGGATATTGAGCTGACTTACCGCAGGCCGCCAGTAACAAGAACAGGCCAATAGTTGTTGCGACTCCTGGAGCGGCATCTGCAATGCCCGCATTCACAACTTGGAAATCTACTGAAGAGAACGCTGCGACCATGCCCATCATCGCTGCCAGCAACCCGATGTCGCCAACGCGGTTCATGATGAATGCTTTCTTGGCCGCCGTAGCGTTTTCTGGAATCTGATTCCAGAACCCGATCAGAAGGTAAGAGCACAGGCCTACGCCTTCCCAACCAAGGAACAGCGTGGCGTATGAGTTGCCAAGAACCAGGATTAACATGGAAGCAATAAACAATGCCAGATACGCGAAGAAGCGCCGTCTAGCCACGTCGTGTTCCATGTACCCGACTGAATAAACAAGGATGAGCGAACCAACCAATGTCACAAGCATGACAAATGTGACAGACAGCGGGTCAATCAATAATCCGAAGTTCACTTGGAAATCACCAGCAGGGATCCAGGCGAACATGTCTACATTCATTCGCCTCTCACCAGATGGCATTCCCAAAAGCTGTAACAAGATAGCCACACCAAGGCCAAAGCTGCACCAAGAAGCGAGAACTGCTAACCAATGCCCCCATTTATCGGTGCGTTTTCCCCCCAGTAAAAGAAGGGCCGCCGCCACAGCGGGAATCACGAACAACAACCAAGCGAAAGAAGCTGCACCACTAGCTGGCGCGACCTCGGCATATTCGACTGCTGATGAAGCAGCTGGAAGAAAACTAATCATTACTGTTCCTCTCAGTGCTTCAAGGTGACAACGTCATCGACGTCTGTTGTGGCTCTGGACTTGAAGATCGCGACTATAAGCGCAAGACCGATAACAACTTCGGCAGCAGCAACAACCATCACGAAAAAGGCCATAACCTGACCAGACATGGTTCCATTGACACGTGAAAAGGTTATAAACACGAGGTTTGCTGAGTTCAACATGATCTCAACACCCATTAGTTGAATGATGGTGGACTTACGAATAAGCACAATCATCGCGCCAATTGCGAAGAGCACCATGGCAAGAACTACGTACCAAGCCAAACTCACCTTGTCTCTCCTTCCGCTAGATCAGATTGCTTCACTTGCATGAGGCCAGTTGGCGGCTTGGCCCCGCCCATCCCCCACGCCTTTGACTGGGGAACATCGGCCTTTGTTGCCCACAAAGTCTGGGCTGAGCGATCAATGCGTGCCAGTTGCACGGATTCACGGACCTCTGGTTCAAGCGCGCCCATTGGTTTTCCAAGGCCGCGCACACGAAGCACACGGGGAATCGACTCAACTATCGGCGATTGAAGTTCACCTGATATTGCAGGATTGTCAACGGAGTTCGAATCTGCATAAACACCAGGGGCAGGAAGCTGCCCCGGATGCACTCCCTTTGCAGCGTATTCCTTCATACGTGCATTTACGGTCGCGCGCTGGTTGAACTTTGCACGCAACCGGTCAGAGTTAGTCATTAACACAGCGCCGAGTGCGGCAGTAATAAGAAGCATGCCAGCAAGCTCAATAGTGAGCCAATGATCCGTGAAAAGAACCCGCGCCAAACCTGTAACAGGTTCATTTGTGTATGGATCCGCATCAATCTTGCCAGGGCCCTGAATGGTCGATTGCAGGACAGCGCCTGCTCCGACGCCCGCCAAAACAATGCCTAATCCCACAGCAGTAATAATGTATCCCTTGCGCTGCTCTTCAAATCCGTCGCGCGCCGAAAGGCCAATCATCATGATCACGAACAGGAACAACATCATGATCGCCCCCGTGTAAACAACCACCTGAACGATACCGTTGAATGGTGCTTGAAGGGCAAAGAAGAGTACTGATATTCCCAGCATGACGACAACCATGCAAAGCGCAGAATATGCTGCACGTTTCAAGAAAAGTACGCCAAGAGCGGCAATGATCATGATGGCTGCCACGCAGCAGAAAAGGATTATCTCTCCGATTCCGCTCATAGTCGGCCAACCAGATTGTGCGGCTTCTTGTCCAAGTTCAGGCATTCGTGGCCTCCGCCCTATTCACTGCCTTAGCCGTTTGTAAGCTTGGGTCATCTGGACGATGTGCACGAACCCACTCGATTTGCTCAGCAGTTGGCCCTGTAACTTCCCCACGGTAATAGTCACCGTCGTTTAGCCCTGCAACCATCGGGTGTGGTGCCGCTACAGCACCGTCAGGTAACTTCGCTAGCAGCATGTCCTTTGTGTAGATTTCGTCGAGGCGGGTATATTCGCTTAGTTCAAAGTCATTCGTCATCGTGAGAGCACGAGTCGGGCAAGCTTCAATGCAAAATCCGCAGAAGATACAGCGAAGATAATTTATCTGATACACCCGGCCGTAGCGTTCACCGGGACTGACCTGATTATCTTCTGTGTTGGACGCCGCTTCAACCAAAATTGCATCAGCCGGACATGCCCATGCACAAAGTTCGCAACCTATGCATTTTTCCAAGCCATCTGAATAGCGGTTGAGTTGGTGGCGACCATGAAACCGGGGCATTAGTTTGGCTGGTTCCCGCGGATACTGTTCAGTTACGGTTGGCCGGAAAAATGAGCTTATCGTAACGCCGTATCCAGCGACAGGCGCAAACAGAGAGCCAATAGGTCCTTTCTTGTCTGGACCATATTGGGGATCAGGTTCCTTACTCACTGGGTGCCTCCTTTTCAGCAGAATCATTGGACGTGATGGCTTGAGGCTGCGCACTTGCCACCAAAGAAGCTCGACCTCTCCTTGGTGATGGTGGCAAAACTTGATCCCCTAATGGCGGGACTGGATAGCCGTCCGCGAAAGCATCGAACTCATCACTGATGTCATTTTCTTCAGTCGGTTCTGGAGCCGTAAGCCACATGCCTGCAAAAATAACAATGACCGCGAGGCCTGCAACTAGCGCGACAATAATGGCTGGACCAGATCCCATCCAGTTTTGAACGCCGATGACAAGGATGACCATCACTAACCAAACCAGTGAAATAGGGATAAGTCCCTTCCACCCAAGGTTCATGAAGTGGTCGTACCTGAATCGCAGCAATGTTGCTCTAGTCCAGATCATGAGGAACATGAAGAACCATACTTTGAGAACAAACCACAGCATTCCCCACCAACCACCTTCGAGGGCGGGAATCATGTTAAACGGCCACGGCGCATGCCAGCCACCAAAGAACATTGTTGTGGCGACAGCTGACACATTCAACATATTGATGTACTCAGCCAAGTAATACCAGGCAAACTTCATTGACGAGTATTCCGTCATATGACCGGCAACGATCTCGCCTTCCGCTTCTGGAAGGTCAAATGGAAGCCTATTGACCTCGCCAACCATCGAAATCAAATAAATCACAAACGCGGGGAAAAGGGGTACACACCACCAGTATCCGTTTTGGGATTCGACGATTTGCGAGGTGCTCATTGTGCCTGACAAAACAAACACTGACACCAGGGCTAGGCCCATGGAAAGCTCATAAGAAATGACCTGGGCAGAAGAACGCACTGCACCATAAAGAGGAAGTGTCGACCTAGCGGACCAACCGCCAAGCACAATCCCGTAAAGACCAAGCGACGTCATAGCCAAGATATAGAGCGCTGCAACCGGTGCATCTGCAAGTTGAAGAGGCGAAGAATGCCCGAAAAGACTGACATTCGGACCCATTGGGATTACTGCCATGACCGAGAAAGCCGAAAAGGCCATGATCACGGGTCCAAGCAAATACATGAACTTGTCTGCGCGACTAGTCCAAATATCTTCCTTGAACAAAAGTTTGCCAGCATCCGCAAATGCCTGGAACAACCCAAGTGGTCCCGCGACGTTCGGTCCGGGCCGTGTCTGCATTCGACCTAGTCCGCGGCGCTCAACCCACAGTGCAATGATCACTGATGCAATCAAATAAATGATGATGAAAAGTGCTTTCAGAGCACTAATCCACCATGTTTCTTCAGAAAAATCTGCAGGGATCACTTTGTCACCTCCACGGTGTCTGCGAAGTTACCCAAATCTGTGTGGATACCATCCCCAAAGGAACATTCTGGAACCCACAAGGTTCCATCTGGCATGCTGGCAGACTCAATAGGAAGGGTTACCTTCCCGCGCGGCCCTTGGATTGTTACTTCCATGTCCTCTGTAGCGCCAAGCTTTGCAAGCTGGGCCCCCGAAACGAATGCGACTGGGACACGAGCCGATTGCCTTAGATCTGCGGCTCCATCCTGAAGGCGGCCAAGGTCAATCATCACCTTATGGAACGCCAAGCTAAGACCGCTTACTTTATCGTCTGATGGCAAAACTGTCGGGGCTTCGGCGCGCTCTCCGCGCCACAACATGACCGGATTAGCATCAGCATAAACATCAGTTAAGTTGTCAATGCCAAGGTCGATACCCATTTCAGAAGCCAACCGGTTAAGCACATCACGATCCGTTAAGGACCTGGATGCGTGCGCTTGGCCAAACGGGCGCAAGCGTCCTTCCCAGTTCACGAACGTACCATTCTTCTCTGACATAGGAGCCACAGGAAGAACCACATCCGCCAGTTCTGTGACTTCGCCCCGCACGACTTCTAGCGAGATGACGAAATCCGCTTTTTCTATTGATTCTTTAGCGTGTTTTGGATCTGGCCAGTCGCGAAGATCGATACCGCCAATGACAAGGACTTTCGATGTCTCAAGCATTTCGGCAGCGCTCAAACCTGAAGCCGGACTTTCACCAGCCCACCCAAGGCTATCCCACGCCTCGGGGTCTTTCGTCATCCGGCCAAATGGCAACAAACCAGGCAAAAGTCCAGCATCTAACGCTGCGCGATCCCCTGAGCGCCTGGGGACCCACTGTAGTTTCGCCCCAGTCTGCTTCGAAACATTCGCTACAGCCGACAACAACCCTGGTGTGCGCGCTGCCCGCTCACCCACCAAAATGATTGAACTTTCATCCAAATCCTTGATGCCTTGCAGGGCAGACACTTCTTCCCCTGGCCTTGCACCAATAACTTCAGCATTTAGCTTCTTGAGCCCTGGCGTGACCAATGGAGCAATGGAGGAAACCTTCTGTTTTCCAATCCCTTTGCGAAGACGCAAGAATAGCGCGCCACATTCGTCCTCTGGTTCAAGTGCCACAAGCAACACGCGCTTTGCATTTGCAACATCACTGTAAGTGACCCCAAGGCCTCTGCCTGCAACCATTGCTGCCAGGAACTGAGCTTCTTCAGCGCTTTGCTCGCGCCAGCGGAAATCGACGTTATTCGTTCCTAATGCCACCCGCGCAAACTTGCTCCACGCCCAGGCATCTTCAAAGGTGAGCCGCCCACCAGGCAACAACCCCACAGAGCCTTTACTCTCTTTGAGCTTCGTTGCAACGCGGTCTAAGGCATCAGACCAAGACGTCGGCACCAACTCGCCAGAATCATCCCTCACAAGTGGTGTCTTCATCCGATTTTCTTCGGCCCAATGGAAAGCAAATCGGTCTTTATCCGTAATCCACTCTTCATTTACTTCTGGATCATTTCCGGACATCCGCCGGACGACCTCGCCACGGCGAATATCAACGCGAACAGCAGAACCAGACGCGTCGGCCTCGGAAACACTTGGAACGGAAACCAAATCAAACGGGCGGGCACGGAAACGATACGAAGAAGCAGTAAGTGCCCCCACTGGACAAATCTGAATCACATTACCAGAGAAATAACTTGCGAATGTGCGTCCAGAAAGATCCTTTTCAGAAGCTTTTTGGGGCCCCGAATATACGGAGGAAATAATGCCTTCTTTTCCGTATGGCCCAGAAATATCAGTCCGCTTTGGACCATCAACTTCACCCACGTGGAACCCAAGGACTTCAGCATCAAACGCACCGATTTGTTCGCCCACAAAAACATGGTCATCAGTTGGCGCTGTCCCGCCGCCGCGACCTTGAAGATCAAGGAACGCGTCCCCCGGAATCTCCTTACCAAAACGGACGCAACGCTGACATAAAATGCAACGATCACGATCAAGCATGATTTGGGATGTCAAACGCATCGGTTTTGGATACGCACGCTTCGCCTCGCCAAACCTAGTCTTTGTGCGCCCCTCAGTCATAGCTTGATTCTGCAAGGGGCACTCGCCGCCCTTATCGCAAATTGGGCAATCCAGAGGGTGGTTGATGAGCAAGAACTCCATCACACCCTTTTGCGCTTTCATGGCGACTTCCGAGGTGTGTTGTGTCTTCACCACCATCCCAGGAGACACAGGAATAGCGCATGATGGCTGCGGTTTCGGCATCATCCGCAGTGTTCCTTCGCGGTCAGGCGTACCGACCTCGACAAGACACTGGCGGCATGCCGCCACCGGCGCTAACAGCGGATGGTCACAGAACCGAGGAATACGAACACCGCTTTTCTCCGCAGCCCGGATAATCAGAGTACCGGCTGGGACCGAAACGGGAACGTCGTCAATGATCAGATCGACTTGATCACTCAATTGGTGCCTCCTGATCCGAAAATGGTCGATGCTTCATAAGGGAAGAGCTCCCAAGCTGGCGTCGTGAGACCCGCTTCAAACTCGCTTCTGAAATGTTTGATTGCTGACTTAATTGGTGTGGCGGCGGCATCGCCGAGGGCACAGAAACTGCGGCCAAAAATATTGTCCGCGATTTCGTCAAGTAAATCAATGTCCCCTTGACGGCCCTTCCCTGCCTCTAGTCGCATCATCACTTGCTTGAGCCAATACGTGCCTTCACGACAAGGAGTGCATTTGCCACAAGACTCGTGCTGATAAAACTCAGTCCACTTCAAGATTGCTCTAACAACCGACGTGGTTTCATCGAACACTTGAAGCGCACGCGTCCCAAGCATAGAACCCGCAGCAACAACCGAATCATAATCTAACGGCACGTCAAGGTCAGCTTCCGTGAACAACGGTGTCGAGGAACCCCCTGGTGTGAAGAACTTTAGCTTCTTCCCATCGCGAACTCCCCCAGCATATTCCAGAAGTTCCCTCATAGTAACGCCGAAGGGAGCCTCAAATTGCCCTGGGTTATTCACGTGACC